>DRJC01000266.1 GCA_011052365.1 Ignavibacteria bacterium | reverse complement strand
TTCCGAACCGTGTTTTATATAATCATTGTAGCTTATCACTTCAGCTCTGATAAATCCTTTTTCAAAATCTGTGTGTATTACCGATGCCGCTTTTGGTGCCTTCCAACCTTTGTGAATTGTCCAGGCTTTCACTTCTATTGGTCCGGCTGTAAAATAACTTATCAGTCCTAATGTTTTAAATCCTATTTTAATTATCTGTTCCAAACCGCCTTCATCAATTCCGTATGAATCTAAAAACTCCTGTCTTTCTTCGTCTTCAATTCCAACAAGTTCTTCTTCTACTTTAGCCG
Organism: Ignavibacteria bacterium; assembly: GCA_011052365.1. GTDB lineage: Bacteria > Bacteroidota > Ignavibacteria > Ignavibacteriales > Ignavibacteriaceae. Next base: position 7,492 of record DRJC01000266.1, on the reverse strand, counting down.
ATATTTTAGTAAATGCGGCGCCTCTTTTATCTGCAAATTCTTTTACTTGTTTTATATATTGATTATCATCACTCAAACCGTCTTCGTCAACATTAGCGCAATAAATTATTTTTTTTGAACTCATTAATCTAAACTCTGTAAAAAGATTCCGTTTAAGTTGTTCATCTTCAATATTAAAAGAAGAAGCGGGATTCCCTTCATTTAAATGGGTTAAAAGTTTTTCCGCATTATCTACAAGTGGTTTTAAAGACTTATCACCTTTCATTGATTTCTGCAATCGCTCAATTATTTTTTCCGCTGTTTGTATATCAGATAGAAGCAATTCTGTTTCGATAACCTCAATATCTCTTAACGGGTCGATACTTCCGTCTACGTGGGCTATATCTTCATTATCAAAACATCTTACAAGATGAAGAATGGCGTCTGTTTCTCTTATGTTTGAAAGAAATTGATTGCCCAAGCCTTCACCTTTGCTTGCACCTTTTACAAGTCCGGCAATGTCGATAAAATCAACTATTGAATTTACAATCTTCGCAGGGTTAACAAGTTTAGCAAGCTCACCGAGTCTTTTATCAGGAACCGGAACTACCGCTTTGTTTGGTTCAATCGTGCAGAAAGGATAGTTTTCCGCATCGGCATTTTGTGCTTTTGTAAGTGCGTTAAACAAGGTAGATTTACCCACATTCGGTAAACCGACTATTCCAATACTTAATCCCATTAAAATATATCTCTTAAATGGTTTTCAATAAAATAAAAATAAGTTACAAATATAGTAATAATGTTTTCTATATTTGAAATTTGGAGGATAAAATTAAAACCCCACGAAAGAAAAATAACACGTGTTAATATTTATTTTGAAGTTTTAATCAATTGTAGGTATATTTACAAGCTAAAATTTAACGGGCGGGGTAGCTCAGTAGGTTAGAGCAGTGGAATCATAATCCACGTGTCGGGGGTTCGAATCCCTCCCCCGCTACAAATTTAAGGAGAAAATTATGTACACATTTTTGATAGTTCTGGCTTCAATAATATCAGTTGTATTGATGATAATTGTTTTATTGCAGTCTAGCAAAGGCGGCGGTTTAGCAGGTACTTTTGGTGGAGCAGGTAACATGGGCTCAATGTTCGGAACAAGAAGAACCGCTGATTTTTTAAGTAAAGCAACTTGGTGGTTAGGCGGCGGTTTGTTGGTTATTTCAATTGTTGTAAATTTATTCTTTCTGCCCGGTCAATCAACACAATCTCAAAGAGATAGTATAATTCAGAGTTCCGGTGAAAACGCAATACCCCAAGAACCTTCTTTGCCACAGCGGGCTCCATTACCGACTACTACAAAAAAACCACCGGTAAAAAAATAAAATTTGTTTTATAATAAGCCTTGAAGGTTATTTCTTTGAGGCTTTTTTGTTTTAAATAACCGGTTGTTTATAGGACTTCTATTATTTTATCTAAATATATTACATCAAAAAAAAATAATTAAATAAAATTCAGGTACACTATGCCAAAACAAAATGAGACTCTTAAAGCCTATCAGAATGAAAAATTTTTAAATTCTGCCGACGGAAGAATAATAAGAATGCTTGCTGAATTCCTTGAACCGCAAAGCAGGTTCCGTAAACAAAAGATAGTTGACACAATTGTGTTTTTCGGTTCAGCAAGACTAAAATCAAAAAGAGAAGCAACTTTAGAATACAATAAATTTAAAACAATGGATGCAAACAGCAACCCGGATTTTGCTGAAAAATTAAGAAAAGCACAGCATCACGTAAGAATGTCAAAATATTATGAAGATGCTGTTCAGCTTTCAAAAAGATTAACCGAATGGTCTTTAAAATTAAATACTAAAGCAAGTAGGTTTACAATTTGTACAGGCGGCGGTCCCGGAATAATGGAAGCGGCTAATAAGGGAGCCAAGCTTGCTTGCGGTAAATCTATTGGACTTAATATAAGTATACCTTTTGAACAGTTCGTTAATAAATATGTACCAAAATCTTTAAGCTTTGAATTTCATTACTTTTTTATGAGAAAGTTTTGGTTTGCATATCTTGCTAAATCATTGGTCGTGTTTCCGGGCGGTTTCGGTACTATGGATGAATTTTTGGAAATACTTACTTTAATGCAAACCGGTAAAATAAAGAAGAAAATGTTGGTGATTGTATATGATGAAGAGTATTGGAAGTCAATAATAAATTTTGAAGGGTTGATTAAGAACGGAGTTATTAGCGAAAATGATATGAAGCATTTTAAGTTTTGTAATTCAGTTGATGAAACATTTAAAACTATTACCGGGTATTTAAAAGCCAATTACTTGGTATCAACTTGGAAAGAGGAAATAGAACCTAAATTGCATATAGTATAAAAAAAGCCCCTTAAAAAGGGGCTTGACAATTAGTCTCTGTATCTTGAGCGTTTTGCTCGGCGGGCAGCTTTAATTTTTTCTTGTCTTTTTTCTATAGATGGCTTTACAAAAAAAGTTCTTTTCTTGAATTCCTTCAACACACCTGATCTTTCATATTTTTTCTTAAATCTACGAAGTGCTTTGTCTATAGACTCATTTTCACCAACTGTAATTCCTACCAAGTTATTTCACCTCACTTACGGTATTTTAAATGTTTAAAGATTCTATTAATTTTTTTAATCCTGACTTTTGAAATTCAACCGAAATTGAATCTTGTCCGTTTGACGTTTTTTCTTTTGATAATACTTTTCCAAAATCATTCCAACCCTCGTGAAATATAGCTTCACCTATAGAGTAAGTTTTACTTGGAGAATAGCTGGTGCATTCTTCTTCTTCAATTCCCTCCAAAGAAACTTTGGTTAATTTCACATCATCAACTAAATCAATAATCATAGTCTGTTTACATTTTTTACATTTTGCCCAACGTTTGTTTTCTTCTTCCGTGTTTATAACATCGCCTGCAAGTTCCATTTTTGTAATTGTGTTGCAAACGGAACAAAATGCTTCAACATTCTTTAATCTTGCCATAATTTATCATTCCTTAAAAATATAGGACTTTAAATATATCAAAGAAATGAGCTTTAATCAACCTATTTGCTTGTTTAATTATTTAATACAGATGGCTGTTTATAGTATGTGGAAGCGAACTTTAGTTGATATTTTTGGGGAAGTTCTTCTTCGGAAAAATTTGAAATTAAAACGCAAATATTATTTTTTACTTTAGTCATAATCGTTAATAAATTTCCAAAATAAAGTCGATACTGATTACCGTTTTGCAGGTACTGATACAGATCATTTGTAATAAACATTTTGGGATATTCTTTAAAATATTTTTGATCTACTTGAAACATATACAAAAAGTTACCGTTCTTATCTTTATAAATATGGTGTGCGAATTTTATACCTTTATATATTGAAATAAATCCCCCGACTAATTCACTGTTTTCTAAAAGAGTAATCTTTGTTGAATAAGAGACACCATTAGCTTTAAAAAACTCTTGTAATTCTTTAGGATTGCTGGAATACACTTGAATAGACATTTTACCCGAAACAATATTTTGGAAATTGTTAACTGCTTGTATAAACATGTTTTGAGGTTGACTTTTTTCAGGTGTTGTATTTCTAACTGTATTTAAGGGAGGACCATTGAGAATTAATAATGCAACAGCAAGAAAAACTACGGCAAACGTGCTGTAAGCAATAAATCGTTTAGATTGGATAAATGATAATTTACTTAGTTGATTGGAGCGTTTTTGTCTAACACCAATTTTTTGCAGTAATTCATCTTTTTGTTTTACCGATAGTTCTGCCGGAGAAATTTTATTTCTTATTGTTTTCTTCAACAACTTAAGAGTTAAAAATTCAAATTTTAATTTTGTATCACTATTAATTTTTTCAGTGATTTCTTCCTTCTTTTTTGCTTCGGTTATTTCACCGTCAATTAAAGAAGAGATTTCATCAAAATGAATGTCATCCTTCATTTCTATTCCCATAATTACTTGTTTTCAGTGTAACCATTATTTGATGCATACTTATAAAGTTTTGCAAATAAAATTTTTCTTGCTCTGTGTAACCTTGATCTAACGGTACCGATTGGAGCATTTGTTATTTCGGCGATTTCTTGGTAAGAAAATCCTTCCAGGTCACAGAGAACAATTACAGTTTTAAAATCTTCTGTAAGAGACGCTATTGCCTCACTTATTTCATCACCGAGGAGGTTCTTAAAAATTTCCTCTTCAAGGTGATTATTATTTACAAATGAAGCTTTTATCTCCTCGTAAAAATTTTCAATATCATTGTAATCAACTTTTTCAGGCTGTTTTGAGCGTTTCCTGTAATCGTTGATATATGTGTTTTTCATTATCCGAAACAACCAGGCTTTACAATTAGTTCCCTTCTCAAACTTATCAAAAAATCTAAATGCTTTCAGGTATGTATCTTGTACCAAATCGTAGGCATCATCCCGATCAGTAGTTAGACTAATAGCAAAATTATACAGTGCATCTAAATGAGGTTCTGCTTCAAATTTGAAAGAAGCCTGTAATTGCTTATCGTTATTTAATATTGAAAATAGTATCGGCAACATTACTAAAAAATATGTTTAATTCTTAATGATAAATTCTTCCGTTAATATTGGTATCAATTTCTTTACTTAAATTTATAAAAAAACCGTTTACAACCACAAAGTTAATTTTGCCGTTTTTGGAAATGACAAAATCAGCAGAGTTTTTTGTCTTAATTTTATTTTTTCTGTGTTCATTTCTAATAGAAAAAACATTAATTGGTAACGGAGAAAAATCTCCCCCTTCCGTTTCCTCTAAGACTACATTAGTGTAACCTTGTTTTAGTAAATTTACAACCATTGAATTACTCAACTCATTAATATTTTTAAACTTTTTATCATAGGTTTTACCAGGTACAATTTCGTATCCTTTTAAATTGTATTCCTCGTATCCATAAAAAGTTGAGAGGTCACCTATTCCGCCAATCTCTGATTTTTGAAGAAAGCCGGATCCACCTGCCGTATTTATCTCTTCCATAATTATTCCAATATCAGCAGTAAAATTTTGTTCGTTTTCTTTAAATGTTAAATTCCTCAAAACAGTATTGAAAAGTTTTTCTGCATTGTATGGAATATCTTCATATAAGGATAACTTAATATCTTCATAATTATTGTCAGCTATCATATAAAGTGCCGTTAGAATTGCAGTAAAATTTAGTTTTCTAATAAATTGTTTTTCAATATCGTTTTTACTTCCGCCGGATTCTATAAGAATTGTGCTGCTGCCCATACTTTGGAATACATCTCCGTAAGCTCGCTGCTCAAATTCATCGGAGTATCTTGCAATACAGCCCGGTATATATTCGGAGAGCACTTTGTACAATGCCCCGATTACTTTCATTGAGTTTTCTCTTTTTGTATTAAGAGATTTTTCTTTATTGAAAGCCGGGGCTAAAAATGAAAGTGTTGCCGGGTTGTTGGTACCTCCTGCAGAATATAAAATTCCCTGGTCGTGCAGGTTAAATGAAAAGGTAGGTCCAATTTTTATGAATGATTCCATCAATATCCTGCCTTCCGGAGTTTGAAGGGCAAGGGCATCTCTGTTGATATCTATGTTATAAATGTTTTCTCTTTGGAATAATTCAGCACCGTCGGGATTTACCATCGGTAAAAAATATAAAGTTAAATTATTGAGTATCGTTTCTTTTATTTCTTTTAGTGATGAAGTGTCTGAGAAGAAATTAAAAATATCGAAAAGAGCCATTGTTGCAGTCGATTCGTTACCGTGCATCTGCGACCAAAGAAATATTTTTGTTTTTCCTTTGCCTATGGAAATAAGATTTAACTCCCGCCCAAGCACAGATGTGCCAACAAACTCGAAATTAAATTTTTCACCCGATTTAATTTTATCAAAAACCTTGAGCATATCGGAATGTTTAAACCTTCTGTGTGTAATACTTTTTTCTTGAAAGGAATCATATTTTTCAAAAATTTGGTCTGCAGCAATCTGTATTTTTTTCATTTTTATTTTTTAAGTTTTGACTAAAATATCTGTTAAATTCAAATATAACAGTTAACTTTATATATTTCTAATAAAAAGAATATTTATCAGGTGTAATATGGCAACAGAAAAACTGAAAATAGGTTCGCTTTTACCCGGGTTTAATTTAACCGGTGTTGATAATAAAGAGTATTCACAAGATTATTTTACCGGTTATAAAATTCTAATTGTGATTTTTAATTGTAATCACTGTCCGTATGTGCAAGCATACGAAGAAAGAGTGAAAGCGATTGTTAATGATTATAAAGGCAAGGGAGTCGGTTTAATTGCAATAAACTCAAATGATGATATTGGCTATCCTGAAGATTCTTTTGAAAATATGAAAGTAAGAGCGAAGGAAAAGAATTTTAACTTTCCGTATTTACGTGATGAAACTCAGGATACGGCAAAAGCATTTGGGGCTACACACACACCGGAGGTTTTTGTTTTTGATTCAAAGAGAGAATTAAGATACCACGGAAAAATTGACGACAACTGGCAGGAAGAAGATAAAGTGGCTAACACGTATTTACGCGATGCTTTGGACGAGTTGTTGGAAGGAAAGGAAATATCGGTTCCCGAAACATTTTCTATTGGTTGTACTATTAAATGGAAAAACTAATTTTTTAGCAAAGATATCAGGAACCTGAATAATACAATTTGTAATTTTTAGATTCTCACTTTGACAACTTTGTAAATTAGATGGAAAGATTAATTTTTTTTTTACAAGATTCCCGATATCTTTAAGATATCGGGAATCTCTTGTTACTATTAATTTAAATTTTATTAGTTTTATTTATTTAAGAAAGTAAGGATAACTAATAATGCCGTATAGAAAACAACCGATTGTAAGGGGAAATTATTATCACATTTATAACAGGGGAAATAACAGGGAAAATATTTTCTTTGAAGATAGGAATTACGAATTTTTCATAAGAAGGATCAAAGAAAATTTTCCAGGTTATGCTGAATTGGTTACTTATTGTTTAATGCCTAATCATTTTCATCTTATTGCGTATATTATTTCTGATAAAGATTTTTACAAAGCACTGAGAAAAACTTTTATAAGTTATACAAAAGCTATAAATCAATTTCTTGGCAGAACGGGTCATCTTTTTGAGGGGAGATATAAGTATAAACTGGTACCGGAAAATAATTATCTTCTGCATTTATCGAGATATATTCATCTAAATCCAGTGAGAGCGGGTTTGGTTGACAAACCGGGGAAGTGGAGATACTCCAGCTATCTGACATATATCGGAAAACAAAAAGATGATTTTATTAAAAACGGAATAATTTTAGAACAAGTAAAAGATTATGAGGATTTTGTAATTAAATTTCAAGAAGAACAAAATTATTTCGTTAAACCACTAATGTTTGGTTGACAAGATTCCCGATATCTTTAAGATATCGGGAATCTGAACAAATTGTAATTTCCGTATTCCCTCTAACCCGGCAAACCCAACTTCTCTGAAAAATCGGATAAAATTTT
>DRJC01000265.1 GCA_011052365.1 Ignavibacteria bacterium | reverse complement strand
ACATCAAATTGATCGTCTATGGCATACAGGGGGTAATATTTCTTTTTAAGATATGATATCCATTCATCGTCTATTTGTTCGATTGATTTACCAAGTGTAAATTCAATTACATTTGTAAATTTTTTGTACATCCAGATGTTATCCATCATTAAAAATATTTTATCTGCCCCGTATTTTTCTTTTACAAACTCTAAAAAATTCTGACCCTCTTTGTACATTAAAAATGTACCGGCAATTTTGTATATATTCTGCAACCCGACAAAAAAATTATTCATAACCGCGTCACGTATTAACATCTCAGCCTGTGCATTAACTTTTGTAGAATTAAATTCAGCTAAGCCTTCTGTAAACCAAAGTGGAGGTGATTTACCGGTTGATTGTCTATGGGCAGACGTAATATGAAATAATTTATTTTTCATAAATACGTGTGTAAGTTCATGGCGTATAACGTGCTTAAAATCTTGTAGTGAGCCGTTAGAAGGAATTACAACCCTGCCTTTTGCAAATTCAAAAAAGCCACCGACTGCATCCGGTATTAAACCCGGTATAGTATTGGTTTGTTGAAAATGTAACGGTGTGTTGTAAAATATTAATGGAATTCGTCTGACAATATATGAATTGAATTTAACTTTATATTCATCAAAAGCTTGTTCTGCATATTCCGCACCGATATCGGCAAGTTCGTAAAAGTCCCCATAGTAATAAATATCAAAATGCTTTGTCTTTAAGATTTTCCAATCAAAATTAGAATATTGAACTTTATTTCTTCCAAATGAATAATATTGGGCTAATAGAAGTTGATTTGAGAATATTATCAGAATTAAAAAATATTTGATACGTCGTCTGAACATTCTCAACCGAATTTGTTAACAAAATTTCGAGGATACTTCCTTTAATAAAATCTAAGGCAAGTAACTTTCGGTAAAAATTATTAAGAAGTCAAAGCATTCTTAAGAAATTTTATATTGTCAATTTCTGATGGATCTTTTCCTCTTAAAATACCCAAATAGTATGAGATCCAATCTGTTAAGTAAATTAAGTCCATCAACCTCAGTTTAAAAGAAGTTTCATTACTTTCTATTGTAATAATTTCAACTTTTTGTCTTTTAATCAAGTCGGAAATAATTTCAAATCTTTTTTTAACCTGTGAATGATAACTTTCATCTAAAATAAGAAGAACAACAGTTCTAAATTGCTCGCTTTCGTAAGTTTCCCAACCGGTAATTTCATTGTGGTTCATCTCCGGAATAACATTATGAAAAGCATTTAATTTAGAATTTTCATTAAACTCGCATTTAAATCTATAACCCAATGCGGAAGTAATATCAGCTCCTGAATAAATAACAGGAATGTAACCTATTAAGTTCCTTGCATAATTAAATGCTTTATTATCTTCTTGTGCTAATTCTTCCCCTTTTTCTTTCCATAAATTTATTATTGCGTTTACAATATCATCTTGATTTGCAATCAGATTTAAGTGTGCTAATATTTTTAATAAAGTAAAAAAGCTTGAACCCAAAGCATAGCGCGGTTGGTAACCTTTTACTAATTGCACGCAAGGAATATTATTTAACTTGGCAAGCTCTGCAATTTTACCCCCGGTAGAAACACAAATTATTTTGCAGCCGTTATTTATTGCTGATTCTAAAGCTTCAACTGTTTCTTCCGTATTACCGGAATACGAAGAAAAAATACAAAGTGAATTTTGATCTGCATATTTAGGGAGTGAATAGTTGCGGTTTACAAGCAACGGAATTTTTAATTCGTCTTTTAAAAATTCTCGTAAAAGGTCCCCTGCAATTGCTGAACCTCCGAGACCTGTAATTACAATATTAGAAATGTTTTCACTCAAATTATCAGTAAATTCCAACTTACTTGACCAAGCATTTTGTACCTGCTCATAATATTTTATCATCACTTCAAATTGATTTTCGGTATCATACTTTGATACATAATCTTTAATCTTCATTTTTCCTCATTTTTATATTATGTTTCTTGTCCTTTTTATTGAATTATCTACAAAGAATTTTTCAATTCTTGCTTTTATTTCGTCTGATGTTTTATATGTTAAACATTCATCTGCCAATTTTTTTGATTTCGAATAAGAAATACTTCTAATAATTTTTTTAATATAAGGAATTGTTGCAGGTGAAAGACTAAGTGTTTCCAAACCCAAACCAATCAACAAAGGAATGGCTAATGTTTCAGCTGCCATTTCACCACATATACTTACATTTTTATTTGATGTTTTTCCTCCATCAACAATTATTTTTAAAGTTCTCAAAACAGCCGGATGGAATTCTCTATATAAGTCGGAAACAAGGTCGTTGCCTCTATCTACCGCTACCAAATATTGAATCAGGTCATTTGTACCAATACTTAAAAAATCTACTTCATCGGCAAATTCTTTTGCTAATAAAGCCGATGAGGGAACCTCAATCATAATTCCAATTTTAATATTATTATCGAATTCTTTTTTGGCTTTCTTAAGTTCCTTTTTGCATTCGTCAATCAGCTTTTTTGATTCTCTCACTTCAAGCAGACTTGATACCATCGGAAGCATAAATTGTATATTTTTATTTTTACTTGCTCTTAAAACAGCTCTTATCTGACTTTTAAATAAGCTCTCATTTGCCAACAATAGTCGTATACCCCTTAATCCTAAAAAGGGATTCGGTTCCGATATTTCTGAAAAATTAAATTTATCTCCCCCAATATCCAATGCTCTAATAGTAACCATTTGCGGGTACATCCTTGAAGCCAATTTATTATATATTTCAGCCTGCTCTTCTTCTGATGCTAAGTCTCCCATTTCCGCAAGAATTTGTTCACTTCTGTAAAGTCCAATACCCTGTGCCCCTGTTGTTTTGGCAATATCAATTTCGCCAGTAACATCAACATTTGCTAAAAGTTCTATAATTTTTCCATCTGTCGTTTCTGCTTTTTTATCTTTTAATTCTATTAAGTTTTTTTGTAGTTCTTTAAGATGTTTTATCTTAGTGTTGTAGAAATTACGTTGCTTTTTTGTAGGATTTACAAGTATACATCCATGGAATCCATCAACAATTAACTCATCACCATCATTTATTAAAAGAGTTGAGTTATGTGTACCTACTACGGCAGGGATATTTAATGATCTTGAAATTATAGCGGCGTGTGAGGTTAATCCGCCGCGATCTGTTACAAATCCTTTAGTATCACTTCTCGAAAACAATATGGTATCGGAAGGTGTAAGCGTATCACTTACTACAATAACATCATGAGTAATTTTAGATATCCACCTTTTGTTCTGTAAATTTCTTATTATCCTGTTTTTAATATCTTCAATATCGTGTGCTCGTTCGCTCATATAACCTTCATGAGCTTTAAGCATTAATTTTTGATATTTGGAGATTTCATCATCAACGATAAATTCCGGCAGCATCTTTTCATATTCAATTCTTCTTTTTATAGTACCCAATAAAATCGGGTCATCCAGAATCATCATTTGAGCTTCAAAAATAATCGCTCTTTTATCACCCATTATATCACGGGCTAAATTAAGTATCTTTTTTAATTCTTTTTTAGACCTGGCAATAGCTTCGTCTAAATCGGAAAGAGCTTGTTTTATATTGATAATTTTCTGACCATTTACCTCAAGTTCTTCTTTTATATATTTATAAGCTTTTGCAATTACCAAACCAGGAGCTGCTGCAATGCCGGTAATTTTATTTCCTGCATCTTTGAATATATCATTAAAAGTTGTCATCATTCGTCAAACCCTCTTTCAAAATAGCCGACTATTTCCTCACAAGCTTCAGCTTCGTCCTCACCGTCAAAAGTAAGTGTTATATCCGAACCCATTTCCGCTGCAAGTGTCATTACCCCTATTATACTTTTTCCATTAATATTTATCCCATCCTTTTGAATAAAAAATTCACAAGAATATTTTGAAGCATATTTTACAATAGTTGCAGCAGGTCTGGTGTGTAGACCGGCTTTATTAACTATCTTAACCGTTTTTGTGATCATCAATTTTTTCTATTTAATAAGTGATCTGCCAACCAAATCAACTTTTCTTTTTCTCTATTATTTAAATAATTTAACTGTTTTAAGGCTCTATTTGTATTATTCTCAACTTCTTTTTCTGCTAAATCCAATATACCTAATCTTAAATATATATCTTTATACTTTATCACATTTTTAGTGCTGGTACCTTTGTCTTTGATTAATTTCAATAAAAACTTTTTATCATTAGCTTTTGCAAGTTCTAATGCTTTTAACAGTAAAAATGTTTTTTTACCCTCAATCAAATCACCACCGAGAACTTTACCAAATTTATTTTCTTCGGCAGTTATATCCAATAAATCATCCCTTATCTGAAAAGCAAAACCTAAATGCCTGCCAAATAATTTTAAAGAATTAATTTGTTCTTTCCCTCCTCCTCCTAAAATTGCTCCCAATTGACAGCACATTTCAGTCAAGGCGGCAGTTTTCTTTTTTATCATCAACTTGTAATCAGTTAGTGAAACGTTATTGTTTGTTTCAAAATCTTTGTCGTAACTCTGTCCTTCACAAACTTCTATCAATGCTTTTGTAAAAATCTCAATCGAAGATTTAGTATTTTTATTTAAATCTTTTAATAATTCCTGGTAAGCAATTGAGAGCAGGCTGTCACCCGCCAAGATAGCAGTACTCAAATCATACTTTTTGTGAAGAGTCAACAAATTCCTTCTTTTATCTGCATTATCCATAATATCATCGTGGACTAATGAAAAGCTATGCAGCAGTTCAACGGCAATAGCTGCGTGTTTCACTCTCTCAAAACTACCACCGACAGCTTTTGCAGAAAATAAGACAAGCATGGGTCTTATTCTTTTACCACCGTTTTTTAGAATATAGGATGTTGGCGAATATAGTGATTGTGGCTTTTTATTCTTAAAAAGATTTTGTAGTTGTGTGTTTATTTTCCGTTTTTCTCTTTCATAAAGAGAATTTATTTGTTTTGAATTTTGAGCTTTCAATAGAGATTTTCCTTTTTTATAATTTTATTATCTCTAAGTTCATTTAGATTATTTGAACCTGTTAAAAACATTATTTTCTTTAAAGTTTCAAACCGGTTAGTTATTAAATTAATTACAGCGGTTGACCCTGCATTAGTTAAAGTTTGCAAAATAATTCTTGCAGATGCTGTCAGATCAGCTCCGAGAGCAAAAGCTTTAGCATTATCGAAAGCATTATTTATTCCACCGGATCCTATTAGTGTAAAATGATAACTTTCTTTCAATGATTTAATATTTCTTATACAATAAGAGGTCGGTAAACCCCAATCCCAAAATTGATTGTTTCTTTTCTTATTGTTTCTTAAAATTTCAACACCTGCCCAACTTGTACCTCCTGCTCCTGCCACGTCAATACCATCGACTCCAATTTCTAATAATTTTTTAGCTGAATCTAATGAAATACCTGCACCCACTTCTTTTATAAATATCGGTACATTTAATTTTTGTTTAAGATTATAAATTGAAGATAAAAGCCCCTTAAAATAAGGCTCGCCTTCTAACTGTAACATTTCTTGCAATGGATTCAAATGAATTACCATTGCATCAGCTTCCAATAAATCAACTAATCTCTGCACTATACCATAATCTTTTAACTGAACAATTTGTGCTGCGCCTATATTACTTAGAACCGGAACACTTTTGGCATTTTCTCTTATTATTTTATATGATTTATTATATTCATCACCATCAAGTAAACGACGTTGACTTCCCACTCCTATCGGAATATTTAGTTCCGAAGCAACCGAAGCAAGTCTTGAATTTATGTTTTCAGCCTCTTCAGTTCCTCCTGTCATACAAGAAATTAAAAAAGGTAATGAAATATTCTTTTTAAGAAATTCTGTGCTAAAATCTATTTCATTTAAGTCGACTTCCGTTACAGCACAATGGATAAAATCATAATTATCAAAACCATTTGACTTATTTTTAAAAGATACTTCATCTGTAAGACAAAGGTTTAATTGTTCTTTTTTCCGTTTTGAAATTAAATTTTTATTAGTCGACATGTAATAAAAGTTATGAATTTAATTAAAAACTAAGATATTAAAAATAATAGAAATATACTTATACTTGCATATCAGCATATTTTGTTTCTTCTATTTTATTAGTTCCACTTTTGGGAAATTTTGGAAATTGTTTTGTCTAAATCTTTCGACACACTTACCGGTGAGGTAGGTTAAATTAAAATAAAGTTAAAGTGAAAAACATACAAATTATTACCATAGCCCCACGTAGTTGAAATTTTATCTCAGCAAAATCATTTTTTTAGTAAGTATTAAACTATTTAATTCAAGCCTATAAAAATACACACCCGAAGGTAAGTTTTCGGCTTTGAAATCAACCGAATACGCCCCAGAGTTTTGAAATTTATTAACAAGAATTTTTACTTCCTTGCCCGCTAAATCATATATAATTAGTTTCACTTCTCCGGGTTGTTTTAGCAAGTAAGATATTTTTGTAGTAGGATTGAACGGGTTTGGATAATTCTGATATAATTTAAAATATTTTGCAATAACTTCTTCGTTTTCAACAAAATCAAGACCATGTCCTTCAGCATAAATAGCTAATGAATCATCAACAATTGAATTAGATAGAAAGATAAGAGTATCTTTAAAATTAGGAGTATAATCTAAATTCTTATACACACAATAAGGGCATATATCTACGTATTCAAATATAAATTTAGCTGTATCACCGGGAAGTATATTAAAATGAAGAATAGATGGAGGAATTGATGGCACTTTATAATTCGAATCATACAAGTAGAAAAAAAAACTTGAGTCCGGCAATTGTATTAAAATTTTATAACCAAATTGTTTTTTCACAGTGTATAAGGAATCAATTTTCAATGTATCGGTACCAATATTGTAAATCAATAATGTATCGGCTGCGGCAATTTCTAAGCTGTCTTTGTTAACCGCAATTTGTTGGGCATTTATATTTACAAAAAATACAAACGAAAAAAAGAAGGGAAATAATAATTTCATAAAAACCCCATTTGAGATTATTATTAATGTACGAAATATTTATTTATTCAACAATAAGCTCCTGACCGACAATCAGTTTGTTTGTGGATAAAGAGTTTATTTCTTTTAGTTTTTTAATTGAAGTGTTAAACTCCTTGGCAATTGTCCAGAGGGACTCTCCGTTGCCGACAATATAAGTCTTTCTGCTTTTAGCATCTTCTACAACTTTATTACTATTCTTTGTCACTTTCTTTTCAGTTTTCGGTCTCGGTATTATATTAAGATTTTTACCTGCGATAATTTTATTTCTTTTTAAATTATTCCATCCCCTTATTTCTTTAGTCGAAACGTTATACTTTTCTGCGATTTGGCTTATTGTATCACCACGTTTAACCAAAACATAAATTCCTTTTTTCGGTTTTTCTTTTTTTGTCTTATCTCTTTTTATTTTTTTCTTATTTATCTCAGCAATATTTTTCTCAGGGGTCAACACAATTTTTAGTTTTTTTCCTGCTCTAATTTTGTTAGACCTTAACCCGTTCCATTTTCTGATATCGGAATTTGAAACGGCAAACTTTTCGGAAATTAAACTAATTGCATCTCCATCGTGCACTGTGTAGTAAATGACATTTTTATCTTCGGGTTTTTGCTTTGCCGGTTGTATTTTTTTTGAGACTATATATTTTTTACCCTTATATATTTTTAAGTTTTTACCGGCAACAATTCTACTTGTTCTCAAATTATTCCAATATTGAATTTGACGCACTGAGACATTAAACTTTTCCGATAATTCACTTATCGTGTCCCCGTTTTTTACTTTATAGAAAGTGTACTTACCTTTCGGTCTAATATTTTTAGCTGCTACTTTTTTTCTTACAGATTTTCTTACATAACTCCTATTAAAACCGTAAATTCTTAAACGTTTGCCGACATAGATTCTGCTGCTTCTCAGTCCGTTCCATCTTTTAAGGTCTCTAAGTCTTACACCAAAATTCTCTGCTATTGTAGAAAGACTTTCACCGTATCTTATTCTATGGTATTGCCATCTGCCTTTACTTCTTTTGACAATTGGAATTGCTGTAAAGAGTGTGTCTTTACTACTTTCGTTCAATTTGGTAAAATATTTTTTCTTTTCCTTGGGTACGTAAATTTTTAATTTTTGTCCTATTATAAACGAAGAAGTATAAGGTATGTTATTCCAGTTTCTAATGTCACTTACCCTTGCTCCAAAAAGATCCGCAATTCCTATTAAACTATCCTCCCTTTTAACAGTGTAATCAACAGAGACAAAACCATTCGGTACAATGTAATTCCGATTGATTTTTGTTAAATCATCGGCTTCAACATCTTGGTTGTTAATCTTTGAATCTTTATAAAAGTGAGAATTTGCATCAACTGCAGCTACTACATCGGGGTTATAAGCATAGTTCTGTTTTAAAACATTAAGAACCGGAATTTTTAACTTTTTTCCGACATAAATTCGAGATCTCCTTGATAAATTGTTAGCTTCAGCTAATTTGCTTATGGATATTCTGTAACGGTAAGCAATTCCCGATAATGTTTCTCCCCTTCTAATAATATGAAATAAGAAATAAACTCTTGCGCTTTTGGGAACATTCTGCATTCCCTTTGCGAATCTCCTTAATGAACCTTTTGGAATTTTCAGATAATATCCACCGCGTTTTGCCGTAGGCGTACTAAGTTGCGTTAACTCAGGATTCATATCCCGCAAGGTTTTTAATGAAGTGCCGGCAATTGAAGCCAAATAGCGCATATCAATGGCACCTTTTACAAGAAATTTATCGAAATGAAATGGCTTTTCATATACTAAATCTTTAATACCGTATTTTGCGGGGTTTGTGGCAATAATTGCTACGGCAATATATTGAGGAACATAATTTCTTGTTTCTCTTGGTAAAAACCATCTAATAGACCAAAAATCATTTCCCCCTGATCTACTTTTTGCCCTGTTTACCCATCCAATTCCCGAATTATATGATGCAATTGCCAAATACCAATCACCGAGTTCATTATAAAGCTCTTTCAAATGTTTTGCTGCAGCCCTGGTTGAAAGTTCCGGGTTTCTTCTGTCATCAACATAAAAATCTGATTTTAAGCCGTACAATCTTCCGGTACCTCTTATAAATTGCCACATTCCAACGGCTCTTGCCCATGAGCGTGCTCTCGGGTTTAAACCGCTCTCTACCATACTTAGATACAAAAGCTGTCTCGGAACATTTTCTTCTCTGAAAACCTTTTCCATCATCGGGAAATATTTCCCCGAGCGTTCGAACCATCTTTTTATTACGGCACTACCTCTATTTTGAAAATAGTCTAACCATTGCTGAACAATTGGATTTATTTCTAAGGAAATGTCAGAGTTGTAACCGGAAGGCTCGAATTTTTTTCTGTTTACGGTAGTCTTTTTTGTAGTTAATTTAATTTCCGGTACAGATTTACTCATCCATTCATCCAAAGCTGAAATCGAAACATCAGGAGGAATTTTATCGAGTTTATCCAGAAAACCTTTATAATCTTCTACAATAGAATTTTCTAATTCATTAAAGGCTTCATTATTTTCAATACCAGGGTAATAACTTAATTCACTAATTGTGTTTAATGCCGACTCAAAGTGCTGAATTACTTCTGCCGTATTATGGTTCTTTAGTTTTTCTAATGCAGAGAGGTAATCCTGTCTTGCCTGTTCCAATAACTGGGATATGATTTCATTTGTATTTGTTTTAGCGGAATCTATTTTTTGCTTTTCAACTATTTCGGTATTTGTACCGCAAGAATTTAAAAGTACCACAAAAATAAATAGCGGCAAAATAGGAAGTATCTTTTTAAGCATTAACTCTCCGAAAAATTAACTTATTGTTAAATATATAAGTTAAAATAGTTTATATCAAGTATATAATTATGTATTTGTTTTTAATCTTTGCAAATGAACAAAAAGCGTATAATTATAGTGGAATATTTCCGTGCTTCTTTTTAGGATTTTTATCCACTTTGTTTTTAAGCATCCTAAATGATTTAATTAACTTAATCTTAGTTTCCGCCGGTTCTATTACGTCGTCAATAAAACCTCTCTCTGCAGCAATATATGGATTAGCAAATTTTTCTTTGTATTCTTCTGTTTTCTTTTCGAGTTCGGCTTTAGGGTCTTTTGCTTTTGCAATATCCTTTTTGAATATTATTTCGACGGCACCTTTTGGTCCCATCACGGCAATTTCAGCAGAAGGCCAGGCAAAATTAAAATCACCTCTGATGTGTTTTGAGTTCATTACATCATAAGCTCCGCCGTATGCTTTGCGAGTAATAACCGTAACCTTTGGAACAGTTGCTTCGCAGAAGGCATAAAGCAGTTTAGCTCCGTGTTTAATAATTCCACCCCATTCTTGTGCAGTGCCCGGCAAAAATCCCGGTACATCTTCAAGAACTAATAAAGGAATATTAAAGGCATCGCAGAATCTAACAAACCTTGCACCTTTTAATGAAGCATCAATGTCAAGTACACCGGCAAGATTCATAGGTTGATTAGCTACAATTCCAACCGACATTCCACCTATCCTTGAAAACCCGACAATAAGATTTTGTGCGTAATCCCTGTGAACTTCAAAAAAATCTTCATCATCAACCAGACATAGAATTACATCTTTCATATCATAGGGTTTGGTAGACTTTTCCGGAACAATCTTATCTAATCTTTCGTCCCTTTTTAATTTTGAAAAATCAAATGAAAGCTCTTTGGGTCTGTCCATAAAATTTGAAGGCAGATAACTTAAAAGTTTTCTAATATTTAATAAAGTTTCTATTTCATT
>DRJC01000264.1 GCA_011052365.1 Ignavibacteria bacterium | reverse complement strand
GTAATTTCGGACTCAGCTACATTGGCTATTTTGGGTTATGTTTTTTACAATATTGTTTATGCAGGTTTTTCATACCCGTTAGGTAAATTGTCGGATAAATACGGTAAGAAAAAAATATACTCCGGCGGACTTTTAATATTTTCGGTGGTTTATCTCGGTTTTGCAACTTTGGAAAGCGTTTATATTATTTGGGCATTGTTTGCATTATACGGTATTTATGCCGCAGCTACAGAGGGAATTGTTAAAGCTTGGATAACGGATTTAATACCCGATGAGTTTAGAGGTTCCGCAATAGGACTTTTAACTATGTTCTCAAGTTTGGCAATTATGCTCGGCTCTTTTTTAGCCGGTGTTTTATGGGATCAGTTCGGCGCCGAAGCACCTTTTCTTATTTCTTCCGGGATTAGTTTTGTGATTGTTATAATTATGATGTTGTCTAAGAAATTGTAAACGTAATACTAACTAGAGATTCCCGATATCTTCAAAGATATCGGGAATTTACATTTGCTTAAAACAAAATTGATTGGTAAAAATTTAAAGCTGCTCTCGGTGAAAACATAGAATTTAAAAACAAACACTACGTTTTAATTTGGACAAACAGATATTTGTTACGTTGTTACTTCCCTTTAACATACAATAATTCATTAATAATTGACTATTCAAAAGATATTTGCTACATTAGAACTGTCTGTTAATACACAATAACAAAGTAATAAATACCTGAAAATGAGAAACGAACTTAGTTGGAATATAATAAAGAAGTTTTCCAGTGATGACCTGGACTGTTTTTCTTATCAAGATGTTGTGAAAGAATATTCTAGTACAGATAAAATTTATTTATCGAAAGTTCTTTCAAGAATGGTTGATAATGGAATGTTAATAAAGTTGAGTCGCGGTTTATACTACATTGTACCAACTAATGCAGATGCTGAAAATTACATTCCGGATTGGCATCTTGTAGCTAAATACATAATGAAAGGTAGAAAATACTATATAGGGTATTATTCTGCCATGCAGGTTCACAACCTTATTACACAGCCCGGCTTAAAAGAAATCATCGTTACTGACCATCAGTTCACCTCATCGTCAAGAAATATTCAAGGAATTGAATTCCAATTTGTAACGCATATTTCCAAGAGATTTTTTGGCTATAAAAATACTTGGATAAATCAACACAATAAGGCAATGGTTAGCGACTTAGAGAAAACAATAGTAGATGCAGTAACACGACCACATCTGTGCGGTGGCATGGTTGAAGTTGGAAAGGCAATTTATGAGGCTAGAGAAAGGGTTAGCCTGGACAAACTTTTAAATTATCTCATTAAAAATGAAAGTCAAGCAGCCATAAAACGTTATCTGTTTATATGCGAACTAGTTGATATTAAGTGGACATCATACCATGAAGGAATACTGCAGAAAAAAGGAAACAGCTATTCATTGTTGGATACATCCGCACCTAATCAGGGCAGTAAAAACTCAAAGTTTGGTTTAAAAATTAATGTTGATGTTGATACAATTAAAAATTCTATTTACACATGATTAAGTCTAAAGTTTTACATAAGGTTTCTAATCAAAAAGGTGTTAGACCACAACAAATTGAAAAAGACTATATTATTTCGTGGTTATTATGGGGGATATCAAAACAAGAATTATTAAAGGGTGCTCTTATTTTCAAAGGCGGGACTTGTCTTAAGAAAATCCATATTAAAAATTATAGGTATTCGGAAGATATGGACTTCACAATGAATCCGAAAATGGAGAATGATATTTTGAATGAAGAAATTTATTCAGCTTTTGATGAAGTGTTTGGTAGAATAAGAGATGCGGCTAATATTAATCTTTCGATTCAGGAAAAATCAAAAGATTCTCATGAGCCGACAAATAGCATGAAATTTTATATTGATTATGTTGGTCCCTTAGGTGGTAATGGTAGCCATATAAAATTAGATATAACGAGAGGTGAGCAACTTGAGTTTGTAATTGAACAAGAAATTGTGCAACACAATTATTCCGACTTGAAAGAAGAAGGTAATTATAGTATCCTATGTTATAGCTTAAAAGAAGTTGTAATTGAAAAGATGGTTGCGCTGATGGGAAGAACAATACCGAGGGATTTGTACGATTTTGATTACTTAACAGACATTGAAGGGATAAAAATACAAGATGTCTATTTCGAGTTCAAGCAAAAGGCTGAACACAAAGGACTAAATCCTATCGAATTTATTGAAAAGATAACCGGTAAACAAAAAACTTTCGAAAAAGCTTGGAACAACAATTTAGTACATCAAATTAAAGATTTGCCAAAAATAAAAGACGTATGGCGACGAATTGGAAAACAACTACGAAAAATAGAAAAAAATCCGTTAGACAATAGATAAAAAGATATATGAGTTTTAAAAAACTCATATTTTAATAAGAAAATTTACCAGGTTATGAAACGTGCACATCTGATGTAAGTAAAGGAAACTAAAAAAGAACTAATTGAGCAATTACATTAGCACTTTGAACCATTGGATGAAAAAGCTTAAAACCGAAAGTTGTGCTTTATTAACTGTTGTTAAAATCCGGTATGCTTTTAATAGCATGGATAGAAGAGGAGAATAATTATTACGTTGTAAATAAAAATGAGCTCTAAAGTAGAAAAAAACATATCAAACATTTATGCCTCTATTCAAAGCATTTTGGAAAATTCGCGTAAACGTGTAATCCAAAATGTAAATTTCGAAATGGTTCAAGCTTATTGGAAAATCGGTGAAATAATTGTTGAGGAAGAGCAGAAAGGAAAGACTCGAGCTAAATATGGGAAATATTTATTGAAAGAGTTATCCAATAAACTTACAAATGAATTTGGAAAGGGCTTTGATGAAACAAATCTAAGAAACATGAGGGGGTTTTATAAAGCTTTCCCAATTCGTGACGCAGTGCGTCACGAATTGGATGTGAAACTTAGAACGGAATTATCGTGGACACATTACAGAT
>DRJC01000263.1 GCA_011052365.1 Ignavibacteria bacterium | reverse complement strand
TAATTTATTGTTCTAAATTATTAAAATCAGACAATTGTTCTTTCACAAATTCAATATATTTTTCACTTTTAAAATCAAACCATTTTTGTCGATATTCGCCCTCATCATCTATAATATCTTTGAAATTTCTAAATGGTTTTGAGAGCCTTAGTCCTAATTCTAATTTCATTTTCAATTCCTCATCTGTTACAGTATTTGTAAAGTCTTCCATTACTTGAAATGATTCTCTTGAATCCATTTTCTCAAATTGAATATATTCGTCAATGTTTTCTTCAATTTCATCGATGTCTTCTTGCCAAAGCTCTGTATCCGCAAAGTAGTTTGAATCAAAATCTATTATTGATTTTAACTCTTTTGTTTCTTTGTGAACATAAACTTTCATTCCACAATCCAATTCTTCCGCAATCGATTTTATTAGTTCGTTTGTTAGTTCCATATCATCACCACTCCTCAAATGTTCTTTTGTTAAAAGGAATTTTCTGAACCTTTTTAATTTCAACTTTTAATTCATATAAGAATGATATAAAATCCTTCCTTGGGGGAATATTATCAAAAAATATTGTGTCCATTGCGTAATCAACATCAGCTTCAAATCCCGAAATCAGCAATAAGGAGTTTTCCAGATATTCAGTTTCATTTTTACAACTTGATGATAATACACCAAATTGTAAAGTTAAATCGTGATGAAAATATTCCGACTTCAAAATAACAGCATTATAAGCTTCTATCGATAAATCGTCTGTATCCATTTGTAATTGTTGAATTTACTTTTAATGTTTTTGCCATATAAATATATCTTGATTTCCAATCACATAACGGCGTTGCTTTTCACTCGCCTGCCCGCCGAAGCTGTTGTTTAGCGTAGGTTGGCTTCGAGATGAATTCTTTATAACGTTATGTGTTAATTGCTCTTTGTTTGAGTAATAATGTTTTCTTTATCTAATAATTTATGGCCTTCAAATACAGTTAATATTTCAATTGAGTTTTTCTTAATTAGATAAACAATTCTATAATTTTTATATAGTGTTTCTCTTATTTGGTCAAATGATAATTCCGGAACAATTCTACCTTTTTTTGGAAAATTAAAAAGGTCTTCAACAAGAGAAATAAATTTGTTAGTTAAATTAATTGCAGCGGTCTGATCATCTTGAGAAATGAAATCTTCGATTTCTTGAATATTAAAGAGAGCTTCCTTTGTCCATTTAATTTTCATAATGCTTTTGCATCTCTACGTTTTCTTAATTCACTTTTTAGTTGAGAAGTTGTAAAAACATCACCTTTTTCTGAGTCAGATAATCCTCGTGAGATTGAATCAATAAATAATTTAGCCCCTCTAAGTTTATCAAATTCTTTAGGAGAAATTAAAACTCCAGCTGGTTTACCATTTTGTGTAATAATAAGAGAATTTTTATGAACTTGTATTTCCTTTAGATATTTAGCTAAACTTGCTTTGAATTGACCTACCGGAATTATATCATTTGATATTGAGATATTTTTCATATTAGAACCTTTATTTGATGACGTAATAACATACTAAATATAGTTCCATATTATGACTTTATCAATGATAATTTTTACATATAAAATTTTATTAATCTACAAAAATATTTAACATAGTCTTATTTATACCTTACATGACTGTGCTTAAAATAAGTTTATAAAATTATGCTTGCAAATTATTTTATAAAAATAGTTATTTGGTTGTCACGGACCATTCCGTGACAATGAAATAACTTACGAAATTGAATAGTAAAAAAAGTAAGTAAAGAAATTTTGTGTGAGGATACAGAGTTTACAGCATTATCTCAAAATAACGACAAATGTAATGTGTCAAAATATTTGATATTCTTCAGCACGTTATATTTTCAGGATATATCCTGCAGCAGTTATTACAACAAACAACCCGCCGTAAATAAATTCCCAAATACCGAAAGTTGTTATTTTAATTTTATTATCTGATATATAAAGTCCGAAATATGCTCTAATTAATAGTACCAAAGAAGCAGCCACAGCCAAATATGGACTGTAACCTAAAACAGCAAAAATAAAAAGTATTATTAAAAAAGAACATCCTGATATTATTGAAATAACATTTTTTGATTTCTTCTTTTTAATCAGCAAAAGTTTTGCGTGAATATAAAATGTTGTAGGTATTGAACGTGCCAGTAAAACAAAAAAGAAAGCAATAATGTATTCTATCCGGAACGTCTTTATTGAATAAATGCTTACAGCAATAAAAGATATTGAAATAGGGGCTATCAGTTCAGAAAACAAATTTCTGTTTTTTCCCATCAATTCCATAAAAAGATAAAACACCATTATAACAATTGCTACACCGAAAAAGATAAGAGGAAAAAATTCTATTTCACTAAGAACGAATGAGAAACTAAAAAAGGATATCAACAGGTAAATAATCAGGAATAATAAAGATGCATTTAAAAGAGGTTTGTTTTTATACTTTTTAATAATGTTCTTCATCGGTTGATGAGAAAGGAACAAAAAAAATGCCGTGACAAATAATAAAGATCCTGTTGAACTATAAGCTACTAATAAAGCTAAAACAAGAGGTTCAAGTACAAATCCCCAAGAGCCATGTTCATTGGGAAAGGCAGCTTGTTTTATATGTAGTTTTGATATGTTCAAATTATAGGAAAATTAAAAAAACAATTTTGCAAAACTTAATATCCCCTGCTTCCAAGGAACCCTATGAGAAACTCCTGATTGATTTTGGAAGGTATCTAAATTTTCCAAATACCACTTGTAGTTTCTTATAAGCGCATCTTTGTTGGAATATTTTGGTTTGTACCCAAGTTTTTCTTCAGCTTTTCCGATCGAGACGAAAGAATCTTTTGATGCCGTCTCATAAACCCATTTGTAGAGAGGAGAAAGTTTTAATGCTTCAAGCAAACGTAGAGTCCAGATAATCGGCATTTCCGGTAGACCTTTTATTTTTTTTCCGTGACCTGCAACATCTAAAACGGCTTGATAATCTTCGCGCATAGTTGTGTATTCTTTTGCACCGATATTGAATGTATCATTAACCACGCTATCATCCAATATCAAGCAACTGTTGATTGCATCACACAAATCTTCAACATCCAAAAGTTGGTAACGGTTATCTCCTTTACCTATCATTGGAAAACCGTGCCCTGTATAAGCCCAATCGTAAAAAAGTGCAAAAACTCCAAGCCTTTCCGGACCGATAAATGATTTCGGACGAATAACCGGAACGATCATTCCCTTTTCTCTAAACAACTCGCACAGACGTTCCTCTTCCACTTTGGCTTTACCGTAGGCACCTACACCGTCCAATTTATCTGTTTCAAAAAGCGGGTGATGATCGGGTATTCCGTAAACGGCAGTGGATGAAATGTGAATGAATCGTTTAATGTTTTTTTCAAAACTTTCTTCCAATAAAATAGTTGTACCGTCAATTCCAGTCGTCAAAATTTCTTTCTCATCATAAAGAGGAAGAGCCATTGCCGTATGGATAACCATATCAATATTTTCCAGCGCTGATTTAACTGTTTCCCTGTTTCTGATATCGCCTTTAATTTCTTTTATTTCATTTTTTTCGGGATAATCAAAATCAGCAATATCTAATGAAGTTACTTTGTGTCCGTTGTTTAATAAATGGCGTACCATATTTATACCTAAAAAACCCGCACCGCCTGTTATCAAAATTTCCATTTTTTCCTCATTTTATTTCAATTAAGCCTTAAAATTACTAAATAAATATTTTGCTTCAAAAAAATAAGAATATGAAATATTTATAGCGATAAAATCATTTTCTGTTTTTTGTATTGGATATTTAATTGTATATTAGAAAATATTTAGCTCATAATTAATGGAGATATTATGAATTACAAAATGAAATTATTAATCTTTCTATCTTTCATATTCTTCTTCCAAACCAATATAATCTCACAAACAAATTTTGAGGGTAAGATTGTCTTTCAGGTTAAAAACAATAATGAAACCAACCAAATCACCTATCTTGTAAAAGGAGATAAATTTAGGATTGAACCTAAAACTCCAAAAGGTATGGGAGTAATGATATATAATAGTAAGAAAAAAATGATGATTATATTAATTACACCTAAAAAAATGTATATGGAAGTGCCTCTTGATTTAACTAATAAAAAGAGTGACAAAAAGAAAAAAACAAAAAGTTATTTTAAGAATACGGGTAAGACAAAAAAGATATTTGGCTATAATTCTGAAAAATTTGAATTTGTTAATAAAGGTAAAAAAGGTGAAGCGTGGATGACAAAAGATTTAGGAGGCTTCTTGTTTTTTAGAAATCCAAAGCAGAACAGCTCTAGTCAATCTGATTGGCAGAAAGCAATAATTGCTGAAAATTATTTTCCCATGGTTATATCCGAGATAAATTCAGAGGGTAAACCAAGTGTTATGTTTAAAGTATTGGAAGTAAAAGCTAAAAATCTTGCAAATTCTTTATTTGAACCGCCGGCGGGATACCAAAAATTTGATGTATCAAAAATGATGAAAAGAAACAATTAGAATATTCATTCAGAATCCGAAAGTAGAAGGGACAATAAAGTTCAATTAGTAAGTGCGACACAAATATAAAAATAGTTGCACAAATTAATTACTGTCACTTATAATTCTCTATAATGACAACCACAACTATTATGATTTTTCCAAGCTGCCGTAGTAATAATAAGTGCAGATTGAGCTGAGTTTCTTAAACCAATCAGCGAATCGGTTATACGGCTTACTCTGTAAAAATGCTCGATTTCAATTTCTAAATGCCGGAGTTCCCGAATTGCTCTGTCTAAACGCTTGGTTGAACGAATTAACCCCACATAATTCCACATAATATGTTTTATAACATTCATATCCTGTTGTATGAGAGCCGGATCGGGGTTTTCAATTCCGGTGTCTATCCATGGAAGTATATCACGTTTGTTAAACCGGTATGAATTAGTAATGTTATTTAATATATCCTTAGCGGCTCTCGTGCCCCAAACAAGACCTTCTAATAAAGATGTGCTGGCAAGCCGGTTTGCACCGTGAAGTCCGTTACAAGCTACTTCACCCACAGCGTAAAGATCTCGAATGGTAGTTTTTCCCCATTCATCGGTCCATACACCACCGCAAAAATAATGTGCAGACGGTACTACCGGTATTAAATCTTGTGTAATATCTACCCCGTTTTCTAAACATTTTCTGTAGATATTCGGGAATGATTTTTTGATTTTATTTTTTGATAAATAAGAACAGATATTTATATAAACATTTGAAATACTTTTGGTTAACATTTCATTTAAGATACTTCGTGCAACAATATCTCTCGGAGCCAAATCTTTCCATTCCGGTGAATATTTTTCCATAAATGTTTCACCATTTTTATTAACCAATTTTCCGCCTGCACCTCTAACAGCTTCCGATATTAAAAACAGCGGTCCGTTTTCCTGATAAAATGTTGTGGGATGAAATTGAATATATTCTGCATTTATTATGCGTGCTCTGGCTCTGCTTGCCATAGCTAAACCGTCTCCCCTGGCACCTTTCGGATTAGTAGTGCGTAAAAAGATCTGTCCTATACCACCGGTTGCCAAAACGGTTTTTTTTGCAAAGGCAAGTAAAACTTTTTTAGTTTCGTTATTAAATAAGTAAGCCCCGCAACACTCTTCTTCGAGGTAAACTTTCTTTTTATCTTTAGCATGACGGGAAAGTGTTAACAAATCAATTGCCGTATGATTTTGCAGAATTTTTACATTAGAATGTTTTTTTAAAACATTTATCAAACTTGTTTCAATCGCCCTGCCGGTAGCATCTTTAGAATGGATTATTCTTGGAATAGAATGCCCGCCTTCCAACGATAATGAAAACCGTCCGTTTTTATCTTTGTCAAAAGAAGTCTCCAACCTCTTAATTAAAATATCTTCAATTAGTTTAGGTCCTTCTTCAGCCAAAATAAAGGCTGATTTTTCATTATTTAAATTTGCTCCGGCTAAAATTATTTCTTTAGCAAGCAGTTCGGGTGAATCGCCTTTGCCTTTATAAATAATTCCGCCTTGGGCATACTTGGTATTGGAATCGGCGGGATCTTTGGAACGCGTAACTAATAAAACCTGAAGCCCGGCATCAGCAAGTTGTAAAGCTGTAATGCCGCCGGCAATGCCTGAACCAATAACTAAGACGTCTGAATTATACATAAATTTATATTAAGAAATTTCTATCATTCTTTGAACAGCTTTAAAAGCGCGTAAACGAATATCTTCCGGTATTTCAATTTTATATTTAAGATGTGTCAGCGCAAACAGTGTATCTTCAAGTGTAATTTGATTCATATACGGACAGCGGACACTGCATAGCCTTAATATATCCTTTTCCGGATTAGCTGTTATAATGTTGTCCCCCATAGAACATTCGGTTAATAATAATATTTTGCCGTCTCTTAATTTTTCCACATACTTTATCATCGCCGTAGTACTGCCCGAAAAATCGGATGCTTCTACAACTTCGGGTGAGCATTCGGGATGGGCTAAAACCACTACATCTGAAAATTGTTTGCGAACATTAGTAATATCTTCTACAGAAAATTTTTCGTGTACTTCGCATCTGCCTTTCCATCCGATCATTTGATAATCAAGAATATTGCCGTCGTTATTTTCCGGTTCCGTACCGGG
>DRJC01000262.1 GCA_011052365.1 Ignavibacteria bacterium | reverse complement strand
TTCGGATTTGTTTTTGTTTATCTAGTCTACGGACTTCGTCCATAGCTATTATAAATTGAAGTGCTATCGCACTTCCGGCATTTGTGGATGTTGGTTTTTCTTGGTTATTACGTCTGTCTCGTTTTCTTTACAGGGAAAAATAAAAATATTGTTGGGGATAATATATAGGTATCTCAATGGAAGAAATTAGGTTAACCCCGTTAGTTTTTTTTAAAATAAAAAAAGAATTTATTACGATTATCTAACATGGTCAATTTTTATATTAGCACATCAAAATATTATTTAGCCGAATTTAGAATGGCTTTAATAAAATGATTGGCAGTGGAAGAAAATGCTTTGTGAAGCTTTACGGTTGGTTGGTTACATTTTTAAAAGTTTATTATCGATCAATCTTGTCTTACCTATTTTACAGGCGATTAGAATATAATAATTTTTGTTTTTTTCAATTCTATCTGTAATTTTAAAACTTTCTACTTCTACAATACTTACATAATCCAATTGGGAAGTATCAACGGAATTAATCAGTTTTTCCATCTCGGTTAATATCTTTTTGGTTTCCCTCTCACCTTCATTAATCAATTCTTCCGCAAGTTTTAAAGATTTACTGAGTACCAAAGCATCCTGTCTTTCTTTCTCATCTAAGAAAACATTACGAGAACTCATTGCAAGCCCATCTTCTTCTCTAATAATTGGACAGACATTAATTTTTATATCAAACTTCATGTCTTTAACCATCTGTTTAATTACCGCTGCCTGCTGCGCATCTTTCTGACCGAAGTAAGTATTATCCGGCATTACACAATTAAACAGCATTGCAACAACAGTTGTAACACCTTTAAAGTGAGTTGGTCGGAATTCACCTTCCAATATTTTTGTAATTTCATTTACACTAACATGGGATTGAAAATCATCAGGATAAAAATCTTCAACATTTGGAAAGAACAAATAATCTGTTCCAAGTTCGGCAAGCAACTTTTTATCTCTTTCTAAATCCCTGGGATAAGTAGTTAAATCTTCAGAAGGCGCAAACTGTGTGGGATTTACAAAAATTGAAACGATAGTTACATCATTATTTTTTTTTGATTCACTTACAAGAGAAAGATGCCCTTCGTGAAGGTAACCCATCGTAGGAACAAAACCGATAGACTTCTTTTCTTGTCGTAACTTTTTTGTTAATAAATGAATCTTATCAATTGACGAAATAGTTTCGATTTTATCGTGCATTAGTCAAGCAGGTTTAACACATTGGAAATAGTTGCTTTCAGGTCTTTCCTGTTGGCAATTACATCAACAAAGCCCTGCTCCTTTAAAAACTCCGATCTTTGAAATCCTTTCGGCAAATCCTTACCAATAGTCTGCCTAATAACTCTGGGCCCGGCAAAACCAATTAGTGCTTTTGGTTCCGCAATGTGAACATCACCCAGCATTGCATAACTTGCGGTTGTCCCCCCTGTTGTAGGATCTGTTAAAACGGAAATGTACGGAATTTTTGCATCTGCGAGTCTTGCAAGTCTTGAGCTTGTTTTTGCCAATTGCATAAGTGAATAAGCTCCTTCCATCATTCGTGCCCCGCCGCTTGCAGATAAAATTATCAACGGAATTTTATTTCTATAAGCCTTATCAATTAATCTTGCCAGTTTTTCACCGACAACCGAACCCATACTACCACCGATAAATTTAAAATCCATACAACCGAACGCTACATTTCTTCCGTTAATTTTACCGGTTCCGGTTCTCACAGCATCGTTTGAATCTACCTTTTTAATGTTTTCTTTAATCCGATCTTTATATTTTTTCCTGTCGGTAAATTCCAAAGGATCGGAGGATTTCATTTTTTTATCCATCTCTTTAAAAGAACCTTTATCGAGAAGAATGTTTATATATTCTTTACTACCAATCCTGAAATGATAATTACATTTAAAGCATGTCCAAAGATTTTCCGCTAAGTGTTTTGTGTGAATAATTTCACCGCAACTGGGACATTTTTCCCACAGTCCATCCGGTAAATCTTTCTTTTGTGAATCAGGTGATATGTTCTGTTTTGATCTTCTAAACCAAGCCATTTTTTATTACTCTATTACGTCGGCAAAAATATTTAAATATGTTTTAGGATGAATAGGATCATTTGATATAATCCTTACAGACCTTCTTGTTTTTCCAAGCTGTGTTACAGAATCAAATTCAACTTTAATTTCGCCTTTTCCCCTGGGCGAGATTTCGTTTCTACTAATTACAGCTGTTGTATATTTGCTTGAAGTTTTAACGTTTTTAATTTTTAAGATAGCTTCCCCTTCATTTATAAATTTAAATAAATAAGAAACAATTTTACCCTTCTTCATTTTACCAAAATTGTGTGTTGTTTCCGGGAAATAAATTATAGGTATTTTAGTGCCCTTCGGAATTTTAACTTTCTTTTCTTTTACATCCGCTCTTATAGTTAACTGAAACTTAGGGTTGTTCTTTGCATTGGAAACAACTGTTATAAACTCCATCTGCTTTCTAACACGTACATCAGGGTTGTATTGTATATAAAGTTCAGCTGAATCTGCTGGAGCAATAATTTTTTTTGATATCCTTGTCTGCACACTTAAAGACGAAGTATATGTGGATTTCACTCTAAGTGTATCACTACCACGGTTATATATTTCAAACTTTGTGTAAACATTTTCATTTTGATTTATCTTGCCAAAATCCGCTATAAGAAAATCAGAAGCTATTTTGGGATTTTTATCCTGGGAGAACTGAATTGATGCAAAAAATAAAATTGTAAAAAATATTTTCTTAATCATACTCTATTTCTTTATTAAAAAATTCTTCAAATAATTTGGTTCCATAAAATCATACTCTGTGGTTTTAACACCGGTTCCAAAATATTTACTCCATTGAGCAATGTAAAAAGGATCAGGAGCACCTATATTAATAATGAAATTATTATTAATAATTTTTTCATCAAACGAAATATTCGTAATTATTGGCTCTTTTCCAATTATCTCATTTAATTTATCAATTTTTTTTACCTGTAAAGGAATTATAAAATCTATTTTTTCATTATCTAAATTTATTTTAGTTACATAAGCTTCATCGGAATTTACTCTTTCGGCGATTACTATTTCAGAATTAATTTTAAAATATTTTTTTACTTGTAAGGCTATGGCTTCAAACGTTGGAACAGGCACTACCGGTAAATTGCTACCAAGTGCAAGTCCTTTTGCGGCTGACATTCCGATTCTTAGTCCCGTAAATGAACCGGGACCGTTAGAGACGGCTATTACTCCAACATCTTTTATGTTTATACCTGCTGAATTTAAAACGTAATCAATAGAAGAAAAAATCTTTTCTGAGTGAGAGTTCTTCAAATTAATTTTTGATTCGAAAAATTTATCATCTGAAAAGTAAAGACAAACACCACAAATTTTTTCCGAAGTTTCTAAAGCTAATATCGGTTTTTGTTTATTCATATCTTTTAAATTCAATATCGCGTGTAAGATCCTGGTTTAATTTAAAATTCACTTCAATTCTTTTTTTTGGTAAAACATCACTAAATAAATTGCCCCATTCAACAAAAGAGATTGCTTCTTTATCGTTAAAATAATCCTCAATTCCAATATCATATAATTCATTTATTTTTTCAACTCTATAAAAATCCAAATGATAAAATTTACCTTTTCCTTCAAATTCATTTACAATAGCAAAAGTAGGACTGTTAACATCAGTAATCCCAAAATTAAGTAAAGCTTTTTTAACAAAAAAAGTTTTCCCTGTTCCAAGCTCACCGTTTAAAACAATAACATCACCTGCAGAAATCTCTTTAACAAATTCATCCGCCAAATTAGAAGTTTGTTCTTCTGAAACTACTTTGTGTATGGAGGGTACCAACATTTTTTCTATTTCGGTTCCATTTTAATAACAGGCAGTATCATTTCTTCCATCGATATACCGCCGTGCTGAAAAGTATCTTTGTAATATGTTAAATATTTATGATACTCAGTCGGGTAAACAAAATAGTAATCTTCTTTTGCAATGATATAATTTATTGTTAATCCTGCACGGGGTAATTTATATTCAGCAGGATCTTTTATAAAGATAGCGTGTTTATTGTCCACTTTTAAATTCCTTCCGTATTTAAATCGAAGGTTAACCGCAGCTTCCCTGTCACCCAACACCTTGGCACCCCTTAAAGCACGTATGCTTCCGTGATCGGTGGTTATTATAACTTTTGCGTTTGGTATTTTTGCAATATCTCTAAAGGTAGCTAATAACGATGAGTGCATGAACCAAGTATTTGTAAGTGATCTGTAAGCCGCTTCATCCGGGGCAATTTCCTTAAGTAAATCGGAGTCTGATCTACCGTGAACAAGCATATCTAAAAAGTTAACAACAACAGCTGTAAAATGATTGTTTTGATATGATAAAATATTCTTTGCAAAATTTCGTCCTACTTCCGGGTCAATTATTTTAATATATTGCAGTTCACTCCGCAGTTGAATATTCTCCCTATTTAAATACTTTTGAAGCAATTCTTTTTCATATTTATTCATGCTTCTTTCATCGGATTTTTCAGATATCCAAAGGTCAGGGTACATCTTTTCTATCTCAGATGGAAATAGCCCACTAAATAAAGCATTACGTGAATATGGTGTAGCGGTCGGAAGTATAGAATAATAGTATTCTTTATCAATATTAAAATCATTCAAAAGAAGTTTTTCCATTACCATCCATTGGTCAATTCTCAAACAATCCAAAACAAAAAAGAAAACAACAGATTTATCATCTTTTAAATACGGGTTAACATATTTAGAAATTATCCCGTTTGAAAGGTCAGGGGTTTCAGTTTCGCCTTGTGAATGAAGCCAGCTTTGATAATTGTTTTCAATAAATTTGGAAAATTGTTTATTTGCTTCTCGTTTCTGTTCAGTTAAGGTTTGTCTTAAATCAACTTCAGGATGTTCATCAAGTTCTAAATCCCAATTGACTAATTTTAAATAGATGTCAACCCATTCCGAAAAATCTAAATTTGTAAGAAGTGCCTGGGAAATAGAATTAAAATCCAGCAGGTAATCTTTAGCAGTATACTCACTGGATATTTCTTTTCCCTGGAGTATTTTTTTACAAACTAAAAAAACTTGACTTGGGTTTACAGGTTTGGTCAAATAATCACTAATCTTTCCTCCAATAGCTTCATTCATTAACGATTCTTCTTCACTTTTGGTAATCATCACAACAGGAAGATTAGGATCAATTTCCTTTAATACACTTAAAGTTTCAAGCCCACCCATACCTGCCATCATTTCATCAAGAAATATCAGATCATATTTATTTTCTTTAGCGCAGGTAATAGCGTCTTCGCCGTTTGTTGCCGTGTCGACATCAAATCCTTTAGCAGTTAAAAATAAAACGTGTGAACGAAGTAGATCGATTTCGTCATCAACCCATAATATTTTTCTTTTTTCCATTTTATAAATACCTCAATTTATATTAACAATTTAAGTATTGTTAAATATAATATTCATTTAAATTTTAATCTCTAATGTTACTGAATTGCAATATGTACATTCAACCCGGCTTCATTTGTCGTAGTCGGCGGTATTCTTGATGCACCTTCAGGTTTAACAGATGAACGTCTATAAAATACCGACATTGTTACCTTTGAACTTACTGTGTACTTAACTCTCGGTTCAATTGTTACACGGATAGTTCCGTTCTGAGGAATTCCGTTTTCATTAAATTTAAGCATGTTAAAAATAATTGTTGAATTTCTGCTCTTTGTATAAGAAAGGGTAAATTCAATATCATTTTTTAAGGTAACACCAAACAAGGGTAAATTAAAACCTGATTTTGAATATCCGAATGTAAATCCTATATCTTTAGAAAATGTTTCTATTATATTTCTTGTTGAAACACCAAGACTGAATATTGTTCTTGTAGAATATTTTATACTACTGATCAAATTTCCTTTCCACAAACTTGCAAACGTCATATTCAGACCCAATAAAGGTGTAAATCCGTATTGTACTTTCTGAATTTGAGTCTCTTGATCCCCATCAGGTGTAATTTTCCATCCCTCTGAATAACTTG
Source organism: Ignavibacteria bacterium (assembly GCA_011052365.1). Lineage (GTDB taxonomy): Bacteria > Bacteroidota > Ignavibacteria > Ignavibacteriales > Ignavibacteriaceae. Next base: position 5,179 of record DRJC01000262.1, on the reverse strand, counting down.
AGGTGTATGAATGGTTAAGTGAAACGCGTTGCATTACTTTTTTAAAGAGCGGAAGTTTTTCAAGCCCTGACCAGGTTATTCTCCAGTTAGGACGAGGGATAAACCTTGCAACATTTTTTAAGAAACTGAGTTTTGAAGCGAGCGGAAAGCTTTCAAATCCTTGGATAAATGCATTGGATAAATTTTTAGCCGGGTTAGGAGCGTTCGGATCAAATAGTTCATTAACTCTTTTTATTCCGCTTTTAAAAGATTTTAAGAAAAAGATAGGTGGAAAAGAAAGAAATGTCCTGCTTATTGTTCCAGTTGATGATATGAACGATATAGCAGTATTCCCAAATTCATCGGACTTTAAAGTTGTTGTTTTATTTACAGACCAACCTACAGACCAATTTAAGTCTAATTTTGCACCTGCCCATAATGGGCGCGATGTTCTAAATTCAACAGTATTTTTTTGTGCAAAAACATCCCGCAAATTACTGTTAGGCGCTCGTCTGCCTACCCTGCCGTTTAATCCCAGCATAAAACTTTGCGAAGGTCCGTTATTCTCTTTAAAAGTTAATCCCCAAAAATTCTTAAACCCTGAGCCGGCACCACCAAGACCATTCTTTGATAAAGTATTAGTCATCGTAAAATTCATTTTAATGGTTTCATAATCAAACAAAATAGCTTTTGCTACAGACCTGAGGAAAAGAAGTCCTGTTGAAAGAAGTGAACTCTTAGATTTTAATGATTCTTTCGTTTTAACGGAATCACCTCTTACAATTAAGATATTATTTTTAGGAGATTTAATATTATTTACAGTGTCTGCATCTTCAGGTATCGGTCTAAGAATACGATTCCTGCCTCGAGAAATTCTTTGGGTCGGTCGAGTTTCTTTAATTTTCTTTCCAGGCTTAGATTTAAACAGGGGTGCTGTTAAAGATTTCCATCTTAAATTAAGTGAGATATTAGTTCTGTTTGTATAACCGGCGCTTCTTCCTAAAACCGGCTGACGAAAATCATTTGTCCAACGATAGTTAACAGAATAACCCGCAGTAATAGTTAAGAACTTTTTAATATCCCAAAGGGATGGGAGTTGTGGGATAACTCTAATATTAATGCTTTGCTGATATTGATAGTCCTGTCCAAAGAATATACCTGAGAATATATCTTTCCAAATTTCACTTTCGGATCTTTGAATACCGTTTGCATCGGTTTCAAGATAAGACAATGAAGATTTAACATTTAACTTATAATTTGTTGTAATATTAAATAATCCCCCCTCAGTCATTTTCCAATCGAAATTAAATCCGCGTGCTGTTGTAAAATTTCTTGATACAATTGGTGAAACGGGGTTATTACCCTGCGGTCTTTGAATACTTGTATTCCGATTTCTATGAGCTGTAATATTTAGAGAAAATGATTGGGGAACGAAATAAATCTTTATGTCTTTATAGTCTTTAAAAATAGAGAGAAATGAACCAAAAATAGGAATCTTAACAGGTTGAAAATAATAATCCGGACTAAGCCTTAGGTTATAATTCATATTTGCGTTCCAAACCCAAGTACGGTATTCCTTAATTACCGGAGTTCTCCTAAACGTTTTATTATAAGTAAAGCCAAAAGATATGGCATTAATTATATCCCTTATATACCATTTAGAAGATGGGATTTTAAAATTTATATTTGAAGCCGTCCAACTATCCGATGACTTAAAAATTTCAGTTGCTTCTTTAAGTTGTGCAGGTGTTTTAAATTTAGATGAAGTTGTATCATTAGCTTTTGCAGCTAACTGCTCTGCTGCTCTGCTAACTAAAATATCCGTACCTGGTACATATTCCGGTTTTCCCAAAGATTCTATGTGGGAATAACTAATTTTAAAATTACTCCCGGGTAAATTAAACGGTAAAATTTTCAACAAATCAACGTTTGTAGAAATATTCCAATTTCTCGTCTTAATTCTCGTACCAAATCTACTTGCCAACTTGTGAAAAAACGGGCTGGATTCACTTATATTAAAATTTACCGTCATAAAATCAGCCAACTTTAACTTTGATGCAATACTGTAAGCCCACCCGGGACGGTTATCTGCACCTATCACTCTTAATTCATCAACCCATATCTCCCCTGAAACAGGCCCTGAAGTGAGAGGAGTACCTTTATTAAAAATACCTATGGTTAAAAACCTAATTGAAGTTAAAGTAGGTAATCCTTTTACTATATAAAAGCTACCGGGTTTATCCGGTACAGGAGCCTTTACTGTTTGAGTAATTGAATCTCTTGCTTCCTTAATTGCAGTTAGCTCATCAAATTTAATAGTTATATCGTTCCAACCTGAATTGATGGGTTGCCTGTATTCGTAATAATTATTTGTATCAACTCCAAATCTAAAAAACACTTCAGTAGGAGAATTAGTAGGATCAGCAGACGAAATTGAACCTGGGCCTGTGTTTTTATCCCCATGAATAAATAATTTCATTGACGTATAATTAAATACGTCTATAGGCCTCACTAAATATTTTACTGCCTGCCTGGTTTCACCCACCGGTAGATCCTTTATAATTAAATCAAGAGATTGTTCATTGCTTAAAACCGTTTGATTAGGTTTGGTAGGATCTTTTACTCTTAATCCCTTTGAAGGACTTGTATAGTTAGGATTATCTTCAACATTAATAACTGAAACCGAAAGAACGGAATCTTCAGGTAATAACTTTCTCCATTGATTGCCGACTAAATTAAATTCTGCAATTCGCAGGTGAACAAGTTTTGTAGTACCTGTTACAACAAGTCTAATAGTTTCAACAGACGATAGACTTGGGTTACCTACTTTTAATAAAGAATCTCTAAGGGGTATCCTATACAAATACCATCCTTTTCCCGCACCGCTTCCCGCAATGACTGCACTATTTGGATCAAGGGGTACTTTATACCTAAAGTAACTGTTAACCTGGTCCAAATTTCCGTTTCGGTTTAAATCTTCTGTATCGGGTATAGGCCCTATACTGGGGACTTTTGAATTATCCTGGGTACCATTAAAATTAAAATAGTCAAAAATAGTACCTGTGCCAGGTAGTTTAAAGCTAAAATTATCACCACTAGGGTCGGCTTTATTACTTTTAAAGACAGTCCTCTCCTGACTATCCGTTAAAGTATCAATACCCGTATCTTCTTTACCGTCAGGGTCTATTACATTGTTTCCATTTCTGTCTTCAGTGTTTAAAAAATTATTTGGTATAATATCTTCACTAATTCTGCCTAAATCAATATAGACTTTGGCATCCTTGGGTGCATCTTCGGAATACATCCAAAATTCTATAAATTGGATATTCTCTTCGACTAAATTATTTGCAGAGGTAGATAAAAGATGCGTTATACCGCCCCAGTTTTTTTTCTTATCAACTAAATCAGGTGTATAATTATAAGTACCCGGTGTATCGGGTAAGAATACATAATCCAGTACCTTTACTTGTTCATTAGACCTTGCAACTTTTTTCTTATCTCCCCAAATATCTCTTACATTTACATCGGAACGAGGTCTAGAAAACCAGAAACTTTTACCTTTATAATTCATCATTTCTTTTTTTGTTAATCCGCTCAATAAAGGAAGTCTGTCGGGTGGACTTAAATCTTTCCAGCCGGAATAGTTAACACCAATAGGGATAATTCTTTTAGCACCCTCAAAATCATCTATATAAGCAATACTCTTTCCGTTATCACCGGGTATTACACTTTTTTTAGTATTAGGATCCGGATTCATATAAGCATATTCACCTGTAAAAGAGAGAGTTGACATTTCTTTTGTAGAAATAACTTTATCCAGAGCTTTTGTAAGAAAAGGAAGGTTTGTGCTGGTTTTAAAATCAATGCCGTAAATTGTGTTGCTCAATGGTTCTTCACCAATTCTAACTTTTTGACTAAGAGTTTGCTGGTTAAGATTTAGTATAGTAAAACCGAGTTTTGATTTATCGGAAATATTTAAAACACCTCTCGCACCAAGTAATGTTTTTGAAGCCAATTGGAAAAGATCGTTCTGTTCATAAGTAATACTTAAGTTAGCACCGGGAACAAGTGCGGCATCGTTTATAATAGTAAGCTGACCTATTGTGTAATCAACTGTGTAATCCACACCGTTTGTTAACAGTCTACCGCCAAGTTTAACTCTCACAGAGTTTGCCACTACATTAAATCCTAATTGATAAACCGAGGTTACATCACCTGAAAATTTCCCTGTCATCAACCATTTATTTTTTAAATTATCCTGTCGAGCAATATTTTTAGTGGTATCATAAATCGATTGATATGCCAATGACTTAGGAATTTTTGGATTTAAATCTTTACCAAACGGTTCTAAAGTAGGAAAAATTATTTCTCCGGTTTCAGGGGATATAGTATAACCCGATCGGAAGTCAAAAATATTATCCGGAGGTGGGTTATTCGATTGGTCAATAAGATCTAAACCAAAAGCATTCAATAATTTTACGGGACCTGATGGAGTGGATAATTCAGTTACAGGAGCTTGACCGTCAATTTCGTATTTTATATTAAACACAAAGCCTTCTTTCTTAATGTTTCTTCCGCCAATAGGATAAATGTTTTTAAGTTGCAATTTCCACGCTTCTGCAAAATCACCCCCAGGTTGAAGGTTCCTTGGCTTTACTAATTTAAGCACCAGCCTGGAAGCTGTATCAGCTCCGACAGAATTCAAAAGCTCACCATAAAAAAAGTCGTCATCCGGTGAGGGCCCGTTTTCGATTCTATATGCAACCGCAATAATATCATTTTTTTGGATCTGTGTATTGAAAGTTATATAACCGGTTTGACGTTGTATTATATAATCAATACCTTGTGTAAGTAACAAAAACCTCCCTGTTTCTATTTGCCCGGGGACAGCAGCAATTTCACTCCTGAGGTCATCCGAGTATCTTTGTCCGGCATTATGAGAGGGTAAATTTATATATGCATTTGCATTTCTTTCTTTTGATCGATCAACTGCAAGGCCTGTAACACTCCTCCAAACTTCTATTTTGATAACAGTGTATGTGGAATTTGTCAATGGTGTGGGGTGACCGTAGTAATTAAAGAATAAATTCAAATCCGGATTTTGACTTGCATAGAGGGTATCTATAAAATAATGATTTTGAGAATAGTCATAAGCTCTTAATTTAAACTCAGATGATTTTGAACCGCTTGAAACATTTAC
>DRJC01000261.1 GCA_011052365.1 Ignavibacteria bacterium | reverse complement strand
TTTCTGTATTTTGCTTCACTATGGATAATCGGTACGATAAAATTTTCATTCACCCAATAATTGTCTTTTAGATTAAAAGATTCAATCATTGCTTCGTATGCCTCGTGGCATAGTTGAAAAATCCGTCCGTAAAAAAGTATCCCAGCCGGATCGCAATCATAAAAATTTATTCTTCTCTTATATTGAAACATTTTTGCTCTTTGTGCATCATATTATAAATAATAATTTCATACTTAAAATAACAAAGAATTTGATAATTTGAATTAGTTGAAAAGTAAAACTAAATTTGTTCACTTATTAATTATAAATATAAAATATAAAAGGAGTTAAATAATGATTTCATTAGGAGAAAAGTTTCCTGAATTTACTAAAAAATCAGTTGTTTCATTAGAGCACGGAAAAGAATTTGAAGATATATCGGCAGAAGACCATAAAAAAGATGGAAAATGGATGGTAATGTTTTGGTATCCGAAAGATTTTACATTTGTGTGTCCAACCGAGATAGCACACTTCAACCAAAATTATAATGAATTCCAAAACAGGAATGCCGTTCTGTATGGTGCTTCAACGGATTCCGAGTTCGTTCATTTAGCCTGGAGAAATGATCATCCTGAATTAAGAAATTTGAAGTTCCCTTTAATTGCCGATACTTCAAAATCACTCGCTGAATCTTTGGGAATTTTAGAAACAGATGAAAAAATAGCTTACCGCGCAACTTTTATCGTTGACCCGGAAGGAATTATTCGCTGGATTTGTGCAAATGATTTAAATGTCGGTAGAAATATTCACGAAGTACTTAGAGTTCTTGACGGCCTGCAAGACGGCGGTCTTATTCCTTGTGATTGGGAAAAAGGACAGAACACAATTCAAGTATAATTTTTTTTGTGGAATGTTTAATTATGGTGGCGGGTTATCCCGCCATCTTTGTTTTAAATCATTTTTATATCTTTTAAAAACGGTAAATCATTTCTTGTTTTTTTCACATCGGCAATATTAATTTCTGTTGAAAATATTCCCTCTTCATTTTCAATCCCGATAATTTCATTCCCCATGGGATCGTAAACGCTTGTGAATCCGTTGTAATGTAATCCCTGCGCATCCCCTACCCTGTTAACTCCTGCAACATAACACTGATTTTCAATGGCTCTTGCTTTTAATAAATAACGCCAATGTTCAATTCTGTCAACGGGCCAATTTGCTATGTTTATAATTAACTCTGTTCTTAGTTTTGCATAAAATCTATATAACTCAGGGAAACGAAGATCATAACAAACGGACAGTCCAATATTCCAATTATCAATTACCGTAACTTCAGTTTGAGATCCCGCACTGTAGTTTTTGTCTTCCGTAGAATATGTATAAGGATGGATTTTTTTATATACGGATTTTACTTCGCCGTGAGAATTTATATGTACGGCGGTATTATAAATTTTATCTTCCTCTTTTAGTATTACACCGGCAATTACATTTACATTTTTTTTCTTCGCAATATTTTTGAAGAATAAAACACTTTCACCTTCCAAATCTTCGGCTAATAATTTTGAATTCATTGAGAATCCGGTCAGTGTCATTTCAGGAAAGATTAACAAATCGGCAGAAGATAAACCGGTACTGAGAATATCTATTACCTGTTTTTTATTTTTTTCTTTATCTTCCCAAACGGGTGAGTATTGTATTAAACCTAATTTCATATTTACCTTATATTATATTTATAAATATATAATAATTATTTGTAATTTAAACTTTAAAAAAATTGTAAAAATAAACTGATAATTGAATGAATACTGAACCAAAAATAAAAGTCGGGATACTTGGTGCAACCGGTAGCGTTGGACAAAAATTTATTTCTTTACTGGAAAATCATCCATGGTTTCAAATTTCTGAAATCGCCGCCTCCGAAAGATCAGCAGGAAAAAAATATAATGAAACTGTAAACTGGGTTTTATCAAATCCAATTCCAGAATCCATAGGCGAAAAAATCATAAAAGAATGCAAACCTAATCTTGATTGTAAAATTGTATTCTCCGGTTTGGATTCCAGTGTGGCGGGAGAAGTTGAAGAAAACTTTGCTCAAAACGGGTATACTGTTATTTCAAATTCAAAAAATCATAGAACGGACGAGGATGTTCCTCTTTTAATTCCGGAGGTCAATTCCGACCATTTGGGTATTATAAAAAAACAGAACTATAATGGTGGCGCAATCATAACAAATCCTAATTGTTCAACAATTGGTTTAACAATAGCACTTAAACCCCTAATGGATAACTTTGGTATTGAAAGTGTAAATGTTGTTACAATGCAGGCAATATCGGGCGGCGGAATAAATGTAATGAAATCAGATTCTATTAAAGACAACGTGATTCCGTTTATCTCCGGGGAAGAAGGTAAAATGGAAACCGAGCCTTTAAAAATTTTAGGTAACTTTAATTTTGATAAAATAGAAAATGCCGATTTCCCCATTAGTGCTCAATGCAACAGAGTAAATGTTTTTGACGGACATACTGAATGTGTTCAAGTTAAATTAAAAGAAAAAATCTCCCCCGATAAAATAATAGAAGCCTGGCAAAATTTTGAAGCCGAACCTCAACAGCTTGCTCTTCCCTTCGCTCCAAAGCACCCTATACATTATTTTGATAATGAGGATTTACCACAGCCTAAATTTCAAAAGGATATTGATAAAGGAATGGCAGTTTCTATTGGGCGGTTAAGAAAAGATAAGCTATTTGATTTTAAGTTTGTAGTGTTATCCCACAACACAATCAGGGGTGCAGCAGGCGGTGCAATTCTGTGTGCAGAACTTATGCATGCAAAATCATCTTTGTGATAAATTAACCTGCACTTGAGAGTAAATAATACCGAAAATATTCAAAAATTATAAATCATTAAAACGATTAAAAAAGTTTGTCGATTCATTTTTAACGCATCCTCAACATTCGTGGGGCGATAAACTATAATTTGAATAATATTCAAGTAAGGAACCTTTTGACGAATAGTTCTCATTTCTTTTTTAATTAAACTAATAAAATAATTCTTACCGAACATTCTTTTTAAAATAAAGAAGGCACGGTGTCGTAGCCTAATCCAACACCATGCCATGGTAGGTTTTTTTGAATGGTTTGGCTATCTAATTTTTTAATGATAAATAACCAAATAACAAAACGTTGTAATCTTTTAGTTCAGCTTAAAAACAACTGAAGTTACAACTATATTTCTTAATAACTACGTTAACTCTTAAAGTAGTTTATAAAATATATAGTTTTACAAAGATTACAGTTTTATACTATCAATCTTCATTCCAATTATTTTTTTAAGAAAATGCTCAAAATTGTTTTATTTTTGATAATATTTTAGTTAAGACAAATACTCCTTTTCCATTTGAGAGAAATACTATTAACAAATTGTCAGAAGAGAGAATAAAGGTTATATTTAAATCTGTTTTTTCATTTTTAGAAAGAAAGATTAAATGAATTTTAAATATTTAATTAGAAGCTTTATAAAAGGAAATTAGTAAGATTTTAATTATAATTTTCACTTTATGAGTATAATTTTGAAAGAAAAAGAAGATTTTAAATTCGGGTTTGAGTTATTTGATGATTTCTACGGAATGTGTTTCTTTTTATCAGAAAAAGGACTAATTATAAAATCAAATAAGTCAACAGAAAAATATTTATTAAAGACCGAAGATGAATTAAAAAACACTTCTTTCTTTGATATTTTTTCTGATGAGAATAAAGAAAAGATCGAGAAATTCTTCTTTAAAAGTATCAGTGAAAAAAAGAGTCAAAATTTATCAACCACTTTAACTACCAACAATAAAACCTGGAATTTTAATCTTCTTTTTTCTCCCTATTTTTCTAATAACCACGGAACTCCAAAACATTGTTTTGCAAATGTCAGAGATATAACAGAAAAGAAACAGCTTGAAAAAGATTTTTTACAATTTTACTCAATAGCTGAAAATACAGTCAATCCTTTGCAAATAACTAATTTAGATGGTGAAATGATCTACGTTAATCCTGCCTTTGTAAAAGTGAGCGGTTATTTAAAAGAAGAATTGCTCGGTCAGAACCCTAGGATTTTCGGAAGTAAAAAACATCCGGAAAAGTTTTGGAAAAATATGTGGAAAACAATTTCTGCTGGAAATGTTTGGTCCGGTGAAATAGAAAATAAGAAAAAAGATGGGACCCCCTTTTACACTCAGCTTTTAATTTCACCAATTCTTGATAATGATGGAAAAGTGACGAGTTATTTTGGAATTCACCGGGATATAACAGAAAAGAAAATGCTTGAAAAACAGCTAATCCATACTCAAAAAATGGAGAGTATGGGAACCTTGGCTGCTGGTGTGGCTCATGAAGTTGGGAATCCGTTAGCATCTATTTCCGCTCTTGTTCAGGTGGTACTTAGGTCTACAACTGATGATTTTGCAAAAGAAAAATTAAGCTTGGTCAGAAGTCAGGTGGGCAGAATATCAAAAATAATTAGAGACCTTGTAGACTTTTCAAGACCTTCAACCTACGAACTTCAATTAACGGATATCAATAAACAATTAGAAGGAGCTATTGATATAATTGAAGTGGGAACTAAAAATAAAGAAATTGAATTTATTATAAATCTTGAAGAAAATATTCCAAAATTGCTTCTTGTTGCAGATCAAATTCAACAAGTTTTTATTAATATATTACTAAATGCTGTTGATAGTATTTTAGATAATCCTAATAAAAATAAACCAAAACAAATTACAGTTAGCTCATCTATTGATGACGAAAATGTAAATATAGTTTTAAGTGATACGGGAATTGGCATCCTTGAAGAAGACTTGGAAAAAATATTTGAACCATTTTATACAACAAAAAAAGAAGGTCGTGGTACCGGACTTGGTTTATGGGTTAGCTATGGTATTGTAAAAAGTTTGCAAGGGGAACTTATGGTAGAAAGTAAAAGAGATATTGGAACTAAATTTTTTATAACATTACCAACTCAAACTTAAAAAAAGAAAAAATGACAAATAATATACTTATCGTTGACGATGAAGAAATAATTAAAGATTCTTTATCCTTTATTTTAAAGAAAGAAGGTTATGAGGTTGAAGAATCTTCAAACGGAAAAGAAGCTTATGATAAGATTGTAGAAAAACCTTTTTCACTTGTTATTACAGACCTTGAAATGCCTGTAATGAAAGGTGCGGAACTAATCGAAAAAATTGTAAAACTTGATATTCAGACTTCTATTATTGTAATTACTGCATACGGTTCTTTAGACACTGCTATTGCAGCACTGAGAAATGGAGCAAGTGATTATATTTTAAAACCCATTGATTTTGATGAACTTTTAATTAAAGTAAATAAATTGTTTGAGATGAAAAAATTACTCCTTGAAAACAAAATACTGAAAAATGAAATACACCGTGATTATGATTTTGAAAATATTGTTGGAAAAAGTTCACCTATAAAAAGAATTTATGAAATAATAGATACGGTAGCTGAAACGGATAGTTCCGTACTTATCACAGGAAAAAGCGGAACAGGAAAAGAACTCGTAGCTAGATCATTACATTTTAAAAGTAAAAGAAAAAAGAAACCGTTTTTAGCTATTAATTGTGGAGCAATTTCTGAAAACCTAATTGAAAGCGAACTTTTCGGACACAAAAAAGGAGCTTTTACAGGTGCAGTTACTGACAAAGAAGGTTTAATAAAAGCAGCAAACGGCGGTACATTATTTCTTGATGAAATAAGTGAAATGCCTCTAAACTTACAAGTAAAAATGTTACGTGCATTGCAGGAAAAAGAAATAACACCCGTCGGAACTTCTTCAGCTATTAAAATAGACGTTAGGTTTATTGCGTCTTCAAACAGAGACCTAAAAAAAGAAATTGCTAACGGAAATTTTAGAGAAGATTTATACTACAGGTTAAATGTAATAGAAATTGATTTACCTTCCTTAAAAGATAGAACAGACGATATACCTTTGCTTGCAGACCATTTCTTAAATAAGTATAGAAAAGAAATGAATAAAAAGATTAAAGGTTTTACTGATGACACAATAAGAGCGCTGATTTCACACGAGTGGAAAGGTGAAGTAAGAGAATTAGAAAATGTTATTGAACGTGCGGTAATATTCTGCCGCGATGAATTTATTTCAATGAATAATTTACCTGACAGCTTTTCAATAGGTTCAATCACTTCTGATTATCATAATATTGGTTCTTTGGAAAGCTCGGTAAAAAAATTTGAAAAAAACTTTATTATGAAAGCACTTGAGGCTAACAATAATGATAAAGAAAAAACTGCTGAACAATTAAAGATAGGATTATCGACTATTTATAGAAGATTAAAGGAACTAGGGATAAATTCATAAAAAAGGTAAATATTTCTCAAATTTCATAATAATTTTTAGTCATTTTTTTCATATACAAGAATAACATTAAAAATGAATTTATTTTTTTATTGAAAACTTCGTTTTTCAGTCGTTTAGTCAATAACCCACTGACTAAAATAATCAATCAATTGGCACAGAAATAGATATTCATCTATAAATGTTAAACTTAATTCGGTAAAATATAACCAATGAAAACAATTTTGTTTTTTAGCAAAGACTTCAACTTATGCTTAAGTCTTCTAGTTTATTTACAAAATAAATTTAACGTAATAACTACAACCAATTTTGAATTGCTGGACAAAATTACATTGGCTGTACACCCTGATTTATTATTTTTAGACACAGACCCAAGCTTAAAGGTTGAAAATTTTTGCAAGGATTTTAATTCTAATAATTACAATATACCTGTTATTATTACATATGTTTATAAATCAAGCTTAAAAACTATTGAGAAAGAAATTAGAGAAAACGTAAGTTCTGTTTTTTATAAACCGTATGACCTGGACGAAATTTCTGAAAAGGTCTCATATTTATTGACTGTATAACCTATTTGCTATGTTCGATTATTATTTAGAATTATGAATAATCTTTTATTTTGATATTTATTTTTTCAAAAATAAATATGACCAAATATATTATGCATGCAATAATAGTAGATATGTTAGCATACCTCCTCTTACACCATTAACCAAAATAGAAATAGCAATCTGGAACAATATACTTGCCCAAAAATTAAAGAAAGATAGTTAGTAAATATTTGCTGCTCTTGATAACAGAAAAATTGTAGTAACTGTTACGCCTGTTAATTCTTATTTTCAAATTGATATATTATTGTTCCTAATTTTAACTTATTTGATTGATTAAACATAATATTCTATTATTGTATTATGATATTTACTTTATTCTGCCTGATGTTATTTGATTTGAGAAAATAATTGATTAAAAAAATATACACTAAAATTTCCCTTCGTTCAGTTACTCTTCTTGAAAGAGCTAATATGACAGAACACACATTTATGATAATTATCGCAATTATCATTGGTATATTAGGCGGCTTCGGTGGAATTGCAATTCGAGCTTTAATTAAATTAATTTCCGATATTTCATTTCAAGGACCAGACGGCTTACTACAGAATATTATTAACACACCCTGGTATTTAATACTCTTAATCCCAATGATAGGTGGGCTATTAGCAGGTCCGCTTATTTACTTTTTTGCTCCGGAAGCTAAGGGACATGGTGTACCGGAAGTTATGCAGGCTATATTATTAAAAGGCGGATTTATAAGAGCAAGGGTTGCATTTGTTAAAGTATTAGCCTCTGCTCTTTCAATTGGTACCGGGGGTTCCGTAGGTAGGGAAGGTCCCATTATTCAGATTGGTTCAAGTATTGGTTCTACGGTTGGTCAATTTTTCAGAGTACCAAAGAAAAGACTTAAAACTTTAGTCGGTTGTGGGGCGGCAGCAGGAATAGCTGCTGCTTTTAATGCGCCAATTGCCGGGGCGCTTTTTGCTGTTGAAATTGTTTTGATGGATTTTACTGTCGCACAGTTTTCTCCAATTGTTATTTCTTCTGTAATGGCAACAGTAATATCACGTATGTTTGAAGGTGATTTTGTGGCTTTCTTGGTTCCCAAGTATGAACTTGCTACACCTTATGAAATTATTTTTTATTTTATTTTAGGAGCCTTAAGTGGTGTTATTTCATATCTTTTTATAAAAGCCCTTTATTACTCGGAAGATGTTTTTGACAACAAAATTAAATTCCCCGAATATTTACAACCGGTTCTTGGCGGACTGATTTTAGGAATTGTTGCTTTGGCATATCCCCAAATTATGGGCGTTGGTTATGAGTCAATAAACTTAGCCTTAAAAGGCGATATGCTCTGGTATATTGCAATTATTTTAATATTCGCTAAAATATTTGCTACTTCAATTACTCTTGGTTCAGGCGGTTCGGGTGGTATTTTTGCGCCCTCACTCTTTATGGGAGCCATGCTCGGCTATTTTTTCGGTACGGTTGTTCATTCATATTTTCCAAACATTACAGCTCCGGCAAATGCTTATGCTTTGGTTGCTATGGGGGGACTTGTTGCCGGTACAACAAGAGCACCGATCACTGCAATCATCATTGTGTTTGAAATTACATCAGATTATCGAATCATTTTACCTTTGATGATTACCTGTATAATAAGTATGATAGTCTCATCTAAACTATCGCGTGAGTCTATATATACATTAAAACTCGTTTTAAGAAATATAAATATTAAAGAAGGTACGGACTCAAATATAATTGAAGGAATACCTGTTGACGAAGTTTATTCCAAGAATTGTGATACAATTAATGCAACAGATAATTTTAGCAGGGTTATAAATACTGTTATTAAAAGTAAAAGTCCGGAATACCCGGTTGTAGATTCGAACAAGAAAATACTTGGTGTTTTGTTCCTAAATGATGTTAAGAATTATTTGTACGAAAAAGATATTCTTAAAAATGTATTAATTGCTAATGATATTGCCAAAACTGATTTTGATATTGTTACCCCTGATGATTCATGTTCTGAGGCACTCAACAAAATAGGCAGATTTAATCAGGAAGGTGTACCCGTAGTTAACAATAAAAAAGATAAGAAAATTATCGGTATGCTTTGGAGAAAAGATATTTTAGATGCTTATTTAAAAGCCATTGAAGTCAGAGAAATATCATCCCACTTAGCAAGCAGCATTGTAATGAAGGACGAAGAACCGGAAGTTCGTTTCATGGAAGGTTATTCTATATCGGAAATTCCACCACCTAAATCATTTATCGGAAAATCAATTAAACAATTAAATATAAGGGCTAAATATGGTGTTGATGTTCTTTCAATAAAAACAAAAATAAAGAAGAAAGAAAAGGTCAAAGCAATACCGAGTCCTGATTATGTTATAAATGAAAACGATACTCTTGTTGTGGCTGGAGAAAATAGAAACATAAATCTACTAAAGAATCTTCCTTAAGAACTTACTTTTTTACCGTTCAGTATTTCCTCCAAAGCCTCTTTTGTAATTTTATGATGACTTGCATTCCATTTTATATTCCCATTCTTATCAAGCCAAATAACCTGGGGAGATTGGTGCATAATATTAAACTCATCTGCTAATGATTGGCTTAATAAACGTGAATTGATAACGTCTATTTTTACAATATTCAGATCAACACTTTCTTCTAAATCTGCATACCAACTATTAATCCTATTTTCTGCCGAAGAACTTATTGAACAGGTGGGACTGAATTTAAATACAATAGTTTCTATATTTTTATTTGATATTTTATATTGGTTCCATTCATCTACACTTTTCAAAGACAAATATTTTTTCACCTATTCACCATTTGTTTTATAATATTTTGAAAAATTAATTGCGATAAATATACAAAAAAATATTTTCTATTTATTAGTAGAAAATTTTATCAACCCAAATCCTTCTTTTGAAATCTGTTTCTGATGAGATGTTAAAAATTTTTCAATCATTTCAGTTGAAATTACTTCGGTTATACCATATTTAATTCTTTCTTCAGCATTTAAATAAACATTACCTTTGTAAGGAACTAACGGATCGTATCGTCTATTATTTTTTAATTCCTCCGGTTGAAGACTGTATAAAATGTCTTTTGGAACAGAACGAATTATGCCTACTAATTCAATGTTTGGAATACCGTCTCTTATTGCCAACACCAACCCGCCGCTGAATCCTCTATTTACAACGCCGTCAATTAAAAAAAGACCGCCATCATTATTATTCGGTTTACTAACTATAGCTCTTGAAAGCATTTTGTAATTCATCGGAAAGCCAAAAAGATAAACAAAAGTTCCCCAGTCTAACTGATTTGATTTCCCTATCGGAAAAGAAAAAACAGGAAATTTACCTGGATAATCAACAGAAAAGGTAACGCCTAACAAAGCCAAATCACTTTTCTTATCCGAAGCTATAATTTTGAGTTTACTTAATTGGGGGAAACCAACTGCATAAATATTTTCATTCTTTTTTACTGATATACTTTTAACAAAATTTGTTACTGCACCATTTTTATCAGCCCAATATGTAATGATGGTATCAGGATAATTTACAATGTGGTTACAAGTTAACAATGCCAGTTTTCTATTTTCGGAATAAATTGTTGTTCCGGTACCGGAACTTGTTTTATTAAAAAATATTTTTTCAATGGCATTAGCTTCTAAATTGTCGGTGTTGATATCTTTTAATTTCAGTTTACTATTTTTATTGTAAACATAAGCTTCATAAAAAGCTATACTGCTTATTCTATGGATGGTCTCTGCTACCTTTTCCAAAACAGGTGAACTGTCTCTATAAGGAAATTCGGTATCGTATTTTTTGTTTAATTCAGTTTTTGTGCCGATTTCATAAACAGATGAAGAGCAACCCTGCAGAAATAAAAAGAAAGGCAGAAAAATTAATGCTGATATTTTAAAATGTTTCATCAAAATAACCTCTCTGTTTTTTACAATTATTATTTATATAATAAATAAAAAAATATCGTAATACAAATGGGATAAACACTACGTTTTTAATAAAAAATGGTAATTTGAGAAAAACGCCGAATTTAATTCAATAATAGCAAAATAGAGAAAATTTATTGACTCATATCTCATTTCTGCAATAATTATATTTTAAATTGATTTTAGATTAACAATAAACTTTTGTATATTTGTTATCTTTTTTTTGTCGATATTTTGAACCGGATTCGGAACTTTTTACTCCGGGAAGATGTATAGAACGTGTCTACCGATAGGTAGATTTGAAATTAAAATAACAAGGAGAATGTAAATTGAGAATTACGAAACAATTCACAAACCGCGAAAGTAAATCCTTAGATCAGTACTTACAGGAAATTGGTAAAGTTGACTTACTAACCCCTGATGAAGAAATTGAGCTTGCAATTAAAATTAAAAAGGGGGACCGTGCATCTTTAGATAAATTAACTAAAGCAAATCTTAGGTTTGTTGTTAGTGTCGCAAAACAGTTTCAAAATCAAGGTCTTTCTCTTGGTGATCTTATTAACGAAGGTAACCTTGGCTTGATTAAAGCAGCTAAAAGATTTGATGAAACAAGAGGTTTTAAATTTATCTCTTATGCTGTTTGGTGGGTAAGGCAGTCTATTATGCAGGCTATTGCCGATCAATCAAGGATTGTAAGACTTCCTTTAAACAGGGTTGGTTCATTGAGTAAAATCAGCAAAGCATATCGTGATTTGGAACAGGAGTTTGAAAGAAAACCGACGACAAGTGAGCTTGCTAATATTTTAGAAATGGAACCTGAAGATGTTGCTTATGCCCTTCAAATATCCGGTCGTCACGTTTCAATGGATGCTCCTTTTTCCGGGGATAACGATAAAAACAGTTTGATTGACGTTATACCGAACAAGCATCATCCTTCGCCTGATACTAGTTTGATGCAGGAATCTTTAAAGAAAGAAGTTGAAGGTGCTTTATCCACACTTACCGAAAAGGAAGCAAAGGTACTAATGCTTTACTTCGGTATTAACGGTGAAAGGTCTGCAACGTTAGAAGAAATAGGTGAAAAATTTGATTTAACCCGTGAACGAGTTAGACAAATTAAAGAAAAAGCTTTAAGAAGATTAAAACATGCTTCACGCAGTAAAAACCTAAAAGCCTATTTAGGATAAATTAATTTTTATTTTTTTTAAGGGACGCAAATTAGCGTCCCTTTTTTTTATCTTATTTGTTTATAACTATTTGATCTTTACCACCTTTTAAATTTCTATCCAAGAAGTTATAATAAACTTTCATTAACAACACGTAACTCGGTAAACTATAAACAGCTCCGTGCGCTCCGAGTGGATAGTACCTAAAATCCGCATCCTTTCCTGCATTTGTTAGAGCAGTAATAAACTGCATTGTATTACGAGGATGAACATTATCATCTTTTGCAGAATGTATAAGCAAAAGTTTACCTGTAATATTTGATGCGTGTGTGGTTGGTGAGCTTTCAATATAGCCTTTTTCATTATCAGCTAATAAACCCATATATCTTTCTGTATAAATATCATCATACAAACGCCAATCAGTAACAGGAGAATTTGCAATTCCAACTTTAAATATTTTAGGATAGCTTGTCATTGTAAACAGTGTGCTGTAACCCCCGTAACTTGTACCCATAATTGCTATTCTTGTAGAATCCACATAGGGTAATTTTGATAAATATTTAGCTGTTTCGGCAAAGTCGTTGCTTTCCCATTTACCTAAGTTTTTATAAACTACCTTCATAAATTTACTGCTGTAATTTGCAGTTCCGCGGTTATTTACATTAACAATTATATACCCTTTTTGTGCAAGATATTGGTGTAGAGTATTTGACCCGAAAGAATTATATACAGACTGCGAACCCGGTCCGCCGTAAATTGAAAAGATAACCGGGTACTGCTTTGTTTTATTAAAATTAAAAGGCTTAATCATGTAATAGTCAATTTTCTGTCCGTCCGAAGTTGTAAAATTTAATAATTCCTTTGGCGAATATTTGTGCGATTCTAAAAATTTATTTACGGATTTATTATCGGCAAGTTTTTTTAACATACCTTTTTCCGTACTCCATAATTCAACTTGTCTCGGCAAATTTACATTGGAATAAACATCAATAAAATATTTTGAGTTTGGTGAAAAATTGAATCTATGTCTACCGGCAACTTTGGAAATCTTAGTTTTTCCTGATCCGTCAAAATTAATAGAATAAAGCTGTCTTTCTAAAGGTGAGTCTTCGGTAGATTCATAATAAATTTTCTTTTTCTTTGTATCTATGCCCTGAACTTTTACAACCGTCCAATCCCCTTTTGTAACTTGATTTATTAATTCACCGTTGTAGTTATATCTATATATATGTTGATGACCGTCTCTGTCGGAAATCCAAAAGAATTCTTTTGAGTTTTTAGGAAATGTTATCATATCATTTACACGGGCGTAAAAATCATAAACATCAATCCAGGTATTTGATTTTTCTTCAAAAACCAAATTCACTTTTCCGGTTTCAACATTAAAGAAATAAACTTTAACTTGATCCTGTGCCCTGTTTAAAATCATAACTGCTAGAACGGAAGGTTGGCTTGTCCAATATATTCTTGGAATGTAATAATCCCCTTTTTCTCCTGTATCAATCCAAATGTTTTTGTTTGTTTTTACATTTACAACCCCGATCCTTACTAATGGATTTGGGTCGCCAACTTGAGGTATCGGTATTTTTTCATATTTGGGATGAAGACCTTGATAATCGGTTAGCTGAATTATCGGAACAGGGCTTTCGTCAAATTGCCAGTATGCAATATATTTATTATCCGGTGACCAGTTCCAAGCCTGTGCCTGTCCGAATTCTTCTTCATAAACCCAGTCATAATGCCCGTTAAAAATTTTATTCTTTGCATCGTTTGTAAGCTGGGTTTCTTTGTTACCGGCAAAATTATAGACAAACATATTGCCGTCTCTTTCGTATCCAACCATTGAACCATCGGGGGAAAGTTCAGCTGTTCTTGCATTTTTTGCTGCAAGTTTTAATTTTTTTGTTTTTAAAGAATAAATGTAATAATCAGAGTTCCCTGACCTTCTATATATCTTTTTAAAATTGGTTTGAAATACTAAATGTTTTGAATCTTTGTCCCATTGAAACGATCTGTAATTGAAGGGTTTATCAGTTCCTGGAAATTTAAGATCACCTATACTAAAGATTAATTCTTCTTTTAATGTTTTGGGATTAAATGATAGGATTTCATTTTTTTTTGTTTTAGCGTTCTTCGCCGTAAAGGTGTATTTGTTCCCGTTGTCAATCCAATTTATATTTTTTGGTCCCGAACTGCCGGATAGTTTACCCCTTGAAAGTAGAGCATCTTGTAAGTTTTTATATTCACTTTTTTGTTGGGCTTCAATAATTACAGAAAAGAAAATAATTATTATTAAAGATAAAAATGTGACCGCACGATTGGTTTTCATATAATTCACCACATTTATTTGATAAAGTTATTTTATACAATTTTTTAAGTTAATTATTTTCTATAATATTAACATTAAAATTAGTATAAATGGGGAGCATATTTTTTTATACTGATTATATGAATCGTAAGAAAATAATTAAACTATATATGTATTTAACTAAATGAAAAATTAATCACACAAAAAGAATTAACATATAAAACCATATTCAAGTTCTGGGTGCCTCTTGCCGCAACCTGGTTAATGATGTCAGTCGAGGGTCCATTCCTTGCAGCCATAATAGCCAGAATGATTGAACCAAAATTTAACCTTGCTGCTTACGGAGTTGCTTTTTCATTTGCCTTGATGATTGAAGCACCTGTAATTATGATTATGAGTGCTTCTACTGCTTTAGTAAAAAACAGGCAATCATTTATAAAACTTAGAAATTTTATATACGCACTTAATACCGTAGTTACATTATTTATGCTTGCTTTTATAATTCCTGGTATATTCCATTTTTTTGCAATCAGTATCATAGAACTTCCTCAACACGTTGCCGACTTAACTTATAAAGCAATGATAATACTTCTTCCCTGGCCTGGTGCAATCGGTTATAGAAGATTTTATCAGGGTATACTTATTAGAAATAACCTAACAAGAAGAGTCGCCTACGGTACTGTTATTAGGTTGTCTTCGATGAGTATAACTGCTTTTGGACTTTATTTCTTCAGTAATCTTGACGGTGTTATGGTCGGGGCTTCAGCCTTATCACTTGGAGTTTCTTGCGAAGCAGTAGCAAGTAGAATTATGGCATGGGGAATTGTAAAAAAATTAAAAAACGATACGGTTTTAAACTTAAAAGATGAAATTCTTACATACAAAGGTATCTATAGTTTTTATTATCCTCTTGCATTAACTTCTATTATTTCTCTTACAGTTCAGCCGCTTGTTACTTTCTTTATTGGACAAAGCCCTTTCCCTATTGAATCCCTTGCTGTTCTTCCGGTTATTACATCTTTTGTTTTTATTTTTAGAAGCCTTGGGCTTTCATTTCAAGAGGTAGGTATTGCATTGCTCGGCAAATATGAAGGCAGTTACCAGGCATTAAAAAATTTCGCGGCATTTTTAGGAATTATAACCGTTGTAGCACTCGGCTTAATCGCATTTACGCCTTTATCAGATTTTTGGTTTAATACCGTTTCCGGTTTATCATTAGAATTAACTCAGTTTGCAAAACTACCATTAATAATTATGATATTAATGCCGGGGTTTTCAGTTTTAATTAATTTTCAAAGATCAGTACTTGTGGAATCAAGATATACCAAACCTATAACCTGGGCTACTATTACGGAAGTTATCGGAATATTATTAGTTCTCTTTATATCAATTAAATATTTTAATGCAGTTGGTGCCGTAGCAGCTACACTTGCATTTATGATTGGCAGGTTTGGGGCAATTACATATTTAATGCCGTCGTTCCGAAAAATGAGCTATAAAAAAATGAGATAAATTTTTTCTCAAAGAAGTTCTTGTTAACTGTTAAATTCTACCATTTCAGTATAGTTTAATGTATCTCCCAATATTAGCCATAAATTATAATTTGATTTGACAAAAGTTATTTTATTAAAATACTTGACAAAAATATCTTTGTTAAGAAGTTATTTATAAGTTACTTAACTAAAAGGAAAAAACAAGAGAAGCAGCAACTATAGTAATGCTTGTAAGTTTAACTGTTTTAGCCGGGGAAACGCGACTTGATAAATTAGTTGTCTCTCTTTGGATATTTGCATTTTGAGATATGTTTCACTACTTCTTTCTTTACTTATTGATTAAATAGCCGCCTAATCTTACAACTGTCGATGTCCTTTCTTAATACCCAGACTATGAATTGCACCGGTATGAGTTCCCATAGGAATTTATTCCTTTACAAATATAATCATTGCTGTTTTGTATCTTTTTTCTATCTTGTAGAAAAGAAAGAAATTAAATAGATAGCTTAATAATTAAATGAAAAGATTTTTTATCTATCTTAAAAGAACTGTTTGGATTTTATTTGCATTTATCGCAGGGTATTTTTTTATTGCTGCTATATTATCTTTCATTAGCACTAAAACACAAAAACTTGATTGTGTAAAAACAGAACAAATTTTTATTTCATCAAATGGAATTCATTTGGATATTGTTGTTCCTGTAAAATATCTGAAAAAAAGTTTTATGGACAATTTACAAGTTCAGGATGGTGTTAGATACATTTCATTCGGTTGGGGAGATAAAGAGTTTTATATTAATACTCCCACCTGGGGTGATTTAACTTTTAGTACTGCATTCAAAGCCTTGTTCCTGAAAAGTGAAACTGCTATGCATATTGTTTTTTACAAAACATCTTATGTGCAATGGAAAAAAATAGATTTGTGTGAAATCCAATTGGAAAATTTGAACTCATTTATTGAAAGCACTTTCCAAAAAGATAAGAAAAAGAAATTCATAAAAATCGGAGTCTCAGGGTATACAAAAAATGATTATTTTTTTGAAGCACACGGCAGTTTTTCATTCTACAAAACTTGCAATGTATGGGTTAACGAAGCTTTGAAGAAAGCTAATATTGAAACATCAATTTGGTCTCCTTTTGTCTACGGTATATTATATCATATTGAGAAATAATTTATTAGTTAATAAAAATTCTTACTTAATGAAAACACAAAAACAATTAAAAAATAATACAACACTTATTATTAGAAGTATCAAAGAAAGTGATGCTCAAGACTTGATAAATTTATTAAATAAAATGGGCGGAGAAACGGATTATTTATCCTTTGGTAAAAACGGGTTCCCGCTAAGTTTAGAAGAAGAGAAAATATTAATAAAAAAACAAAATGAAACTAAAAACAATTTAATGCTGCTCGCTGAAATTAATGGAAAACCGGTAGGCAGTTTATCCCTGTTTTCTGCACAAAAAGAAAGGACAAAACATAACGGGGAATTCGGTATTGCTGTTCTAAAAAATTACTGGGGTTTTGGAATCGCAAAACTTCTTATGGATGAAATGATAAACTGGGCAAAAAGTAACGGTGTAACTCGAAGAATAAATTTAAAAGTATGTGTCGATAATAAAAAAGCCGTGAAATTATATGAAGATTTCGGTTTTGAAATTGAGGGAAAATTAAAAAGAGAAATTTGCATCCACGGAAAATTTATTGATAATTATATAATGAGCCTGCTTATTAATTGATACTCAGTTCTTAATTTCTTTACAAAAGATATTTCGTAAATTAATGTTTTAAGAAAATATGAAATGCAGTTAACGGTATTTTGTCTTTACTTCGTTTTAACAGATCAAGCGGACATTCCCAAGAAAATTCATACGGAAAATCCGGTAGTTGGGTATTCAAATTTTGAGTTATCAACAAATATTTTATAGTTATTCCTTTTTAAAGATTTATGTAAAATTAATAGATTTTAATAATTAAAAAATTTAGTAATTTCAAAAGACAAAAAATAAAAGGTACGTTATGAAAAACAACGGCAGCTACGGTTATGAATACCCGTTATTAATTAAAAAATTATTAACGAGATCCCTACAGTGGAATCCTGAACAAAAAATTATTTATAGAGATACAGTCGAACACACCTATGCCGATTTTTACAAACGCATTAATAAACTTGCAAATTTATTAACAAGTCTTGATGTTAAACAAGGTGATATGGTTGCCGTAATGGATTGGGACAGTCATAGATACCTGGAGAATTATTTTGCCGTACCGATGATTGGAGCCATCCTTCATACAATTAACATACGGCTTTCACCCGAACAGATGCTCTATACAATAAACCATGCCGAAGACAAAATCTTAATTGTTCATAAAGATTTTTTCCCGATAGTAAATATTATGTATCCAAAATTTGAGTCGGTAAAAAAGATAATTGTTATTGATGACAACAGCGAATTACCGGAAAGCAAATTTGAATTTGTAGGAGAATATGAAAAATTATTAACCGATCAACACGGTACTTTTGAGTTTCCGGATTTTGATGAAAACACTATTGCCACAACATTTTACACTACCGGAACAACAGGAAATCCTAAAGGTGTTTATTTTACACACCGACAGTTAGTGTTGCATGCTATATCCGGTTTAGCGGATTTAAGTATGCACCCGGAACCGGCTAACTTTAATTGTACTGATATTTATATGCCGCTTACACCGATGTTTCACGTGCATGCTTGGGGTGTCCCATATATGGCTACCTTAATGGGCGTTAAACAGATTTACCCTGGTCGTTATGAACCTGAAATGATAATTAAATTATTTTTAAAGCATAAAGTTACTTTTTCACACTGCGTGCCGACAATTTTACAAATGATTTTATCGAGTCCGGCGACAAAAGATATTAATTTTAGTAAGTGGAAAGTAGTCATCGGAGGGTCTGCTCTTTCTAAAGGATTGGCACAAAAGGCGATGGAACGCAATATTAAAGTAGCTGCAGGTTATGGTCTATCTGAAACCTGTCCAATTTTAACAATAGCCCATCTTAAAAATTATATGCTTGATTATAACCAAGAACAGAAAGTTGATGTTATTACTCGGGCGGGCTTTCCGGTACCGTTTGTAGAAATGAAAGTAGTTGATTCTAACGGAAATGAATTACCTCCGGGCAAAAACCATGTGGGAGAAATTGTTGTCCGTGCTCCATGGCTTACTCAAGGTTATTTTAAGCTAAAAGCTCAATCGGAAATATTGTGGAAAGACGGATGGCTGCATACCGGCGATATTGCTTACCGGGATGAAGAAGGATATTTTAGAATTACCGATCGGTTAAAAGATGTGATTAAAACCGGGGGCGAGTGGATCTCTTCTTTAGAATTGGAAAGTATGATAAGTCAATGTGAAGAAGTAGCGGATGTTGCGGTTATTGGAGTACCCGACGAAAAATGGGGTGAAAGACCGGTTGCTTATATTGTTCCCAAACCGGATTGTAAAGAAAAAATAATTGTCGATAAATGTTCCGGAAAACTGATGGAGCATGTTAAAACAGGTAATATCGAAAGATGGGCAATACCGGATAAATTTATTATTGTTGAACAAATCCCAAAAACCAGTGTCGGTAAAATTGATAAAAAGGTATTACGAGCTCGATATCAGAAAGAGCAAGATTAGAAATAAAAAAAGATTATATATAAAGTAAACTTCTTTGATTTTCTTTAATAATCCTTCAATACGTCCATTCTCCATGACTAATGGGGAAACTGTTCAGCTCTTCTCTTAAAAATCTCCAGTTGGGTAAATATTTATTCATTAAATCTATGAATCTATCATTGTGATATCTTTCCAACAAATGCACTAACTCGTGAACTATTATGTAGACTAAACAAATAATTGGTTTCTTTGCAAGTTCAAGATTTATGAGGATAGTTTTATTCTCAATGTTGCACGAACCCCATTTGGTTTTCATCTGCCTAACTTGCCAACCGTTTAACTCAACACCAATTTTCTTTTGCCATTTATCGACGAGTACTGGTATTTCGTGCTTTAATTCTTTTCTATACCATTCTATAAAATACTTTTTCTTTTGTTCGACAGAAACTCCATTTCTAACGTATAAGTTTATGTGTTTATTACTAACAACAATTTGTGAACCCTTCAAATTATCTTCTTCAATAATATTCAATAAATATCTTCTACCTTTAAGATAATGGCTTTCACCCAACACATACCCTCTTGCTGATTGTCTTGCTTGGTTCTCAAATTTATTTTGTTGTTTTCTTATCCACGAAATTTTTGAAATTGCAAACAAACGAATTGCTTCATCATCAATTCTTAATGGCGAGGCAATTTTGATTTTGCCATCCGGTGGATTAACGCTCAAGTGCAAGTTTTTGATTTCCTTACGAACTACATCAATTGTTATATCACTTATTGTAATTTTGTTCATCTTAATAATCTTTTTGCTTCTCCACTATTTCAAAAATTCTTTTAACTTCGGCTTCATTAGAAATGTATTTCTTAATTGCATATTCTACTTGACGTTCTTTTATTATATTTCCACGCCAATTATCCTTTTTAACACTGCAGATTTCTTTATCAATATTCATAGCCAATTCTTCATTATTACCTAAGTTGTCATATAAAGAACGTTTAGCGTTTGTATTCAATGTTTTCGGATACTGAACAGACTTGGCAGGATCTGATATTTGCTTTGTAAGTTCCAATATTCTCTTTAGGTATTCTTCGTAATTTTTTATTTCTTGTTTCCTAAGTTCAATTAATTCATTCAGTAGTTCGGACATCTTTTCGTAATATTTAGGATTGGTCGGTCTTTTTTCAATAATAACTCTGCGTAAGTTATTTTCAATGGTTTCTGCTACAGCTCTTTTATTATTTCTGATATTTTCCGGTAATGAATTAATAGCATTTTCTCCTCTTTCAACAATAAGCTGTACAAGACTCAAATCATCAAAAGCCGAGATTATTTTTGATTCTTCAGCACCTATATAAGTATCAATTAAATGCCTCATTGCCGGCTCGTAAGCTTTTAAGTTGATTGCATCACCGCTTGCAAGTTTTATTTCCAATCTTAAATTTTCATAATACTTAACATCTTTTTTAATTTGCTCAATCTGCTGGCGTGAATATCCAGCTTCTATCATTTCATTAGCAATGTTTGCATAAGCTCTAATAAGTGAAACTGTACTGCGATAAAGCGAAATCCTTTTTTGTTCGTTTTTCTTTATGTCATCAACCTTAGCAGTATCTCCACAAAAGTATTCTATATATTCATTGGTTCCTTTTGGCGGTGCAACTGGTTCGCATAAAGCTTTAATAGTTTCGAGTGTTTGATCGAGCCGCTCTTT
>DRJC01000260.1 GCA_011052365.1 Ignavibacteria bacterium | reverse complement strand
TGTTTCTTGGTTATTACGCCTGTCTCGTTTTCTTTACAGGGAAAAATAAAAATATTGTTGGGGATAATATAGGCATCTCAATGGAAGAAATTAGGGTAACCCCGTTAGTTATATTATTTTAAAATAATGATAAGAATTTATTACGATTATCTAACATGGTCAATTTTTATATTAGCTCATCAAAATATTATTTAGCGGAAAAAAACAGATCACCGTTATGCCCTTAAACCGGAATCAAAACCACAAAGGTTCTCACTAAATCTAAAAAAAATCTTTTGTTCAATTTTTTAGACTTAAGTTCTTTTCCACAATTTCTAATAATTCGTTTTTTGTGTATGGTTTTGATATAAAATCAGAGAAGCCTGATTCTATGAACTTCATTTTATCTTTATCCACTGCATAAGCTGTTTGAGCGATGAATGGTATATATTTATAACTATAATTGTTTTCTTTTAAAAACTTCATCAATTCTATACCGTTCATATTCGACTTAAGATTTATGTCCATTAACACGAGATAATAATTCTTGTTTTTGCACATTTTTATCGCTTCTTTTGGTGTTGCAGCGTGTTCAACATAGTAAGTTTTTTCAAGATATTTTTTTATAGCTATTGCATTTAGCGGATCATCCTCTATAATAATTAGCATTATATCATCTCGCTTTTTATCTAATTCTTTTATTTTATCAGATTTAGTCACTTTTTTTCGAACCTGTTTAATGGGTATTTTTATACAAAAGGAAGAACCTTTTTGAAAATCACTTTCAACTTCTATACTTCCGTTTAATAGACCTACAAATTTTTTAACAATCGATAACCCTAAACCTACACCTTCATAATTTCTCGCTAATCCTTCACTTACCTGGCGAAACTCCTCCCAAATTAAATTTAATTTTTCTTTTTCTATTCCGATTCCGCTGTCTCTTACCTCGAATAATAAAAAAGTACCATCTGTTTCTTGAATTTTTTTAACGTTTACTTCCACAAAACCTTTTTTTGTATATTTTACAGCATTATCAATTACTTGATTGAAGATTGTAGTTAGCGCCCTTTTATCACTTTTAATTATAAATGGGTCTTCATCCAAATTTAATTTATAATCTATTTGTTTTTTTTCAGTATCTACTTTGAACAAATTAAATTCCTCTTTTGCAAGTGTATTTACATTAACTTCATCTATTGCATACTTAAAACTTTTGTCGTCAATCTTTGAAAAATCAAGTACGGAATTTAAGGTCCTCTGTAGACGAAGTGCACTAGAATAAATCATTACACCGTATTCTCTAAATTCCTCATTTTCGGCTTCGTCTCTAATTATTTCCGAAAAACCTAAAATACCGACCAAAGGCGTTCTAAGTTCGTGACTCATATTTGCAAAGAATTTAGCTTTTACTTTATTTGATTCTTCTGCTTTTTCTTTAGCTTTAATAAGTTCAAATTCTTTTTCTTTTTTCACTGAAATATCTTCAGCTATATAAGAACAACGTGCTTTACTTTCATTTATCCGTTCTATGAAATTTACTGTTACGGAAAGCCAAACAATTTTAGATCCTTTCTGATGTGGATATTCAAATTTAACCGCTTTCCCTTTTTGCTCGCTTAGCTTGTAATGTCTTAACCATAGTTCAACTATATCTCCTGGAACGCCAATTTCAGCAGAGAACTTGTTTTGCCCCAAGCCCGGCTTGGTACCAAAGAAAACCTTTGCTGATTTATTATCGGAAATATGAATTATGTCATTGCCAACTACTTCTACAATCCCCATCATCATCGGTGAACTATTATAATAACTTGATAATATATCTTCATTCTGTCTTAATAATTTCTCTGATTTCTTACGAGAGGTTATATCTATATCAACACCAACCATTCGTAATGGTTTTCCGTTTTTATCTCTCTCTACAACTTTTCCTCTATCCAGATTCCAACGATATTCACCATTTTTTTTGAGCAATCTGTTTTCAATTATGTAATTTTTAGTTTCACCACTAAAATGTTTTTGTAGAGCAATTTGTACTTGAGGTAAGTCATTGGGGTGAACTACTTTCTCCCAAAAACTTACATTAGATGGAACTTCTTCTTCAGAATATCCCAGAGATTCTTTCCAGTGTCTACTATAAAAAACCTCGCCTGTTTTTATATTCCAGTCCCATACGCCATCGTTGGTTGCATTCAGTACTAAGTTCAACCTATTTTCACTTTCTTGTAACGCCTTATCTTTTTGTTTACGTTTAGTGATATCTCTAAATATACACTGAATAATATTCCTACTATTGAAACTCACAAGATTAAAAGATGTATCTATATATTTAAGCTTACCATCAAAAGTTTTTGCCAGCCACACAATGTGCTTCGGTTTTCCATCCATTACATTTTTAGTTAAGTTGTTCATTTTTTCTTCTGATGATATATTCCCCGGTTGAAATTCGGGTAAAAAATCTAAAGGAGTTTTACCTAAAATTTCATTTTTACTACAATTCAAAATATCAGCTGAAGCTTTATTACAGTCAATAAAACTCCCTTTATCAAGGAGTACAATGCCGTCAATAGAATTTTCGAACAAAGACCTGAATTTATTTTCGTTATTTTTAATTTCAATAAGAGTTTTTAATTTCTCTGTTATGTCTTTAATCGCTCCGTATATGTGTGTTACTTCCCCTGTTTCTTCATTAATTACGGGATACCTGTAATCTTCAACATAAATTATTGAGCCGTCTTTTTTCTTTATTCTAAATTCTACGGTGCTATTCTCCTTTCTAAGTACGTGTTCGATATGAGCATCCAAAATATATTTGTCTTCAGAAAGAACAATTGAAGATAAAACTTCATTTTCATCAAGTTCATTTTCGGAATACCCCGTAATACTTTCAAAAGCATCGGTTACCCATTCCCTTAAAAAAGAACCGTCGGGCAGTATACCTAAAGAGTATGCAAAGTCTGATGTTATATTTGATAAAATTCTATACCTTCCTTCTACTTCCTTTCTATCGGTTATATCCCTTATTACAGCCAAATAAAAAGTTTTACCTTTTTCTTTAAAGAAATTTAATTTGATATCAACGGGAAATTCTGTGTTGTTTTTTCTTTTAGCATAAATATTGAGTGAAGTTCCCATTGGTCTGGTATGCGGATTTGTTTTAAGTGAGTGCCTTTGAACAATATGTTCATCAACAAGACTTTCCGGGATAAGAATTTCGACGGGTCTGCCAATAATTTCTTCACTCTCCCAACCGAAAAGATCTTTTATTTGAGGAGTTGTAAATGTAATTAAGCCGTCTTCATCAGCCACCAACATACAATCAGCAGATGTATTTATAAGCGTTTCATACAACTCGGTTTTATTGAAGCCGTATGTTTGTTTTTTTTTAACTCTCATAATTTTATTCTCAAATAATTCATTTATAAACTTTTTCAACTCTTAATAATTTACAATTTGTGTGCCAAATTATAAATTCAGCCACAACCCTCTTAATTATAAGGACTTAAAGGTTCGGCGGATATAAATAATTCTGTTGTCATTATGTCATAATCACAATCATTTTTTCACATTGATAAATACAAATATTCTTTTTTGTGTGTCATATTAACAATGAAGTCCTCTATGATTCAATTTGGGGTATAAAATTCAATTACTAATTGTGGGAAAAAAATATTGTCATTAGTTGTTTTATTATTGATAATAATAAAAAGTTTTTGCTGACATAACCATTTGATTATAATCAATCAATGATGAAAATAAACATAGTAACTCTTTAGTTTCAGATTAAAACTTTGAGTCTGGATTTTATAAATTATGATAACATCATCATCGATTCAAATTGGCTTTTTGGAGATGAAATAGAAAAAAATTTATTTTTTTTTACTGTGGGATAGTGAAGAAGATAACTGAAGAAGACGAATAGCTGAAATCTGTTTAATCCTTTTTTTGCCGTAAAAGGAAAAAAGAATCAGCTACTTTATATTGTTGGGGAAGTAGCACATCAATAGTATGACCTTAAACCGGAATCAAAACCAAAAAGGTTTTCACTAAATTTAAAAAGATAATTCTTTTGTTCAATTTTTTAGACTTAAGTTCTTTGCTACAATTTCTAATAATGCATTTTTTGTATATGGCTTTGATATAAAATCAGAGAAGCCTGATTCCATGAACTTCTTTTTTTCTTTATCCATTGCATAGGCACTTTGAGTAATGAATGGGACATCTTCATAATTATAAATGTTTTCTTTTAAATATTTCATTAATTCAATACCATCCATCTCCGCTTTAAGATTTATATCCATCAACACAAGATTATATTTCTTATTTTTGCACTTTTTTATCACTTCTTTTGGTGTTGCTGCATGTTCAACAGGATAAGTCTTATCGAGAAATTTTATTATTGTTAATGCATTTAACGGATCATCCTCAACAATAAGTATTATTTTATCATGCTGATTATCTAATTTTTCTATCTTATCATTATTATTGGATTTAGACATTCTTTTTTAAATCTGTTCAATAGGTATTTTTACACAGAAAGATGAACCTTTAAGATATTCGCTTTTAACCTCTATACTTCCGTTTAATAGACCGACAAATTTTTTAACGATTGATAATCCTAAACCTACACCTTCATAATTTCTCGCTAATCCTTCACTTACCTGGCGAAACTCCTCCCAAATTAAATTTAATTGTTCTTTTTCTATTCCGATTCCGCTGTCTTTAACCTCAAATAATAAAAAAGTACCGTCTGCTTCTTGAGCTTTATTAACGTTTACTTCCACAAAACCTTCTTTTGTATACTTAATTCCGTTATCAATTATATGATTGAAAATTGTAGATAGAAGCCTACTGTCACTTTTAATTATAAATGTATCCTCTTTTAAGTTTAATTTATAATCTATTTGCTTTTTTTCAGCATCTACTTTGAATAGATAAAATTCTTCCTTTGCAAGTTTATTTACATCAATTTTATCAAATTCAAGCTTAAAACTTCTGTCATCAATCTTTGAAAAATCAAGTACGGAATTTAAGGTTCTCTGCAAGCGAAGTGTACTGGCATAAATCATCGCACCGTATTCTTTAAATTCTTCGTTCTCGTCTTCGTTTTTAATTATTTCCGAAAAGCCTAATATACCTACCAAAGGTGTTCTAAGTTCGTGACTCATATTTGCATAGAATTTAGTTTTTATTTTATTAACTTCTTCGGCTTTTTCCTTAGCTTTTATAAGCTCAAGTTCCTTTTCTTTTTTTTCTGTAATATCTCTAATCGCTCCGTATATATGTGCTACTTCCCCGGTTTCTTTTTTAATTACAGGATACCTGTAATCTTCAACATAAATTATCGAGCCGTCTTTTTTCTTTATTCTAAACTCTACAATGCTTTTCTCCTTTCTAAGCACGTGTTCAATATGAGCATCCAAAATATGTTTGTCTTCAGAAAGAATTATGGAAAATAATACTTCCTTTTTATCAAGTTCATTTTCGGAATAACCTGTAATACTTTCAAAAGCATCTGTTACCCATTCCCTTAAAAAAGAACCGTCGGGCAGTATACCTAAAGAGTATGCAAAGTCTGATGTTAAATTGGATAATATTTTATACCTTTCTTCTACTTTCTTTCTATCGGTTATATCCCTTATTACAGCCAAATAAAAAGTTTTACCTTTTTCTTTAAAGAAATTTAATTTGATATCAACGGGAAACTCCGTGTTGTTTTTTCTTTTAGCATAAATATTGAGTGAAGTCCCCATTGGTCTGGTATGCGGATTTGTTTTAAGTGAGTGCCTGTGATTGACATGTTCATCAGCAAGATTTTCCGGGATAAGAATTTCGACGGGCTTGCCTATAATTTCTTCGCTCTCCCAACCAAAAAGCTCTTTTATTTGCGGAGTCGTAAATGTAATTAAGCCGTCTTCATCTGCCACCAACATGCAATCAACAGATGTATTTATCAGCGTTTCATATAACTCGGTTTTATTGAATTGATATGTTTTATTCATTTTGATAAAAAAAAGTTTTTAAATGATTGTAATTAATATTTTTATTAGCTATCATAAAATATGGTTATATGTTTTGAAAGTAACCATTTGGCTATACATAATCAATCAGAGAAATAATTAGAGGACTTTTTGATCTTTGAATTAAAATTAGAATACTGGATTTTGAAAAATTTTAGTACTATATCAGCTTTTTCAGATGAATTAGGAATCAGCCGGACAAATATAAGCAGGTACTTAAACGGTACAAGAAAACCCGGGTACAGATTCTTCAAAAAGATAAAAAAGATGGGCTGCGATTTAAATTGGCTTTTTGAAGACGAGACAAAAGAATCGAAGTCCCTTTTTAAAAAGATAAAAGACAATAATTTATTATTATTAATCTTCATAAGTTCCTTTATAGGAAATAGTCATATAACTGAATTTATTATTATATTCTAAGTTAAAAGCACTACAGCCGAATACTAAACCTCAAGCTTTCAGAATTAAGAAGTCCGCTATGTGTAATACTTCCAGCCTTGAACCCTACTAATTTTTAATTTTTCCTTTGAACTTAAAACCTTGAACATTATTTCTTTGGAATATATTTTTTCAGTATATCAACAAGATCTTTTTTGGTAAAAGGTTTTGAAATATAATCAGTAAAACCGTTTTCCAAATATTTTTTCCTTTCCCATAACAACGAATAAGCAGTTATGGCAATAATTGGTGTTTTCTTGTATTCCTCTAATTTTCTTATTCTGTTTGTAACTTCAACACCGTCTAATTCCGATTTTAAATTGATATCCATCAAAATAATATCATATTTTTTGCCGGCTGCTTTTTCAATACCTTCCGAGCCATTAATTGCATTATCTAAATTATATTGACCCCTTAAAAAACGGAATGCAATATCACAGGTAATTTTATCGTCGTCCACTAAAAGTATAGAAGGTGAATTTTTAACCTGTTCTGTTTTTCCCAATTTATTTTTAATATTTAATTTTAATGAACTTACCGTATCCGTGGATTCTGCCTTACCTTGAATTGGAAGTTTGACGATAAATGTTGAGCCTTGCCCAATATCACTTTTCAATAAAATCTTACCGCCTAATTTTTTTACAAAATTATTAGTAATTGTTAAACCAAGCCCCGTTCCTTCAAACAATCTTGCGGCACCTTCGCTTGCCTGACGGAATTCTTCCCATATCAATTCTTGTTTATCTTTATGTATTCCAATCCCGGTATCTTTTACAATTATTTCTATATGTTGATTATTTTTTATCCTGTTAGCTTTTATAGTAATTCCGCCTTCATTTGTAAATTTTACTGCATTGCCGATCAAATTATTTAGTATCTGTTCAATCATTCTTTCATCGGTTTCCGTAACCAATTTATCGTTTTCATTTTCAAAATTTAAGAAGAGATTTTTCTTATCAGCTGCAGACTTGAATAAAGTAGCCACTCTCTTTATTACACTTATTATATCCACTGAAGTTTTTTCAATAACAAGTTTATTCGCATCAATCTTACTTAGATTTAAGATTAAATTTAATGTCTGCAATAACCTTGAACCGCTATCGTGTAAAAGACTTGCATATTCTCTCATCTCTTCATCTTCAATGTTTTCTTCCAATATTTCAGTAAAACCCAAAATACCAACCATGGGTGTTCTCAGCTCGTGACTCATATTTGCAAGGAAGTTTGATTTAAGCTCACTCATTTCTTCAGCTTTCTCTTTTGCTTTAATCAAATCTTCTCTCATTTTCTTTTTCTCGGTTATATCTTCTTTTATTCCAATAAGATTTATTATATCACCGAATTCATTTATAATTGGAGCAATTATTTCCGATTCCCAGTACAACTCACCGTTTTTCCGTTTATTAAGAAGCTCACCCTTCCAAGTTTTCCCCTGTAAAATAGTTTCCCATAATTTTTCATATATTTTTTTAGGTGTTTGTTTGGATTTGAAAATACGTGGGTTTTTACCAATTAATTCTTCCCTGGTATACCCGGTAACTTCACAGGTCTTCGGGTTGGCATATTCAATATTTCCTTCAACATCAGTAATTATAACCATCTCAGGGCTTTGTTCAATGCCGCGGGATAGTTGCAAGATTTTTTTATCGGATTCTTTTCTCTCGGTAATATCTATAATAGTACCCTGTAAAATACTGCCGTCTATCAAGTGAACATTTTCTGTAATCCATATTAAACTTCCATCCTTTTTTTTCCCTTGGGACTCATAATTGAACAAAGCACCCTTTGCTTTTAATCTTTCTAAGAAATATTTTCTCCCTTTATCATTTATGTGTAATTTTTTCATCGAAGTTTTTAATACTTCCTTTTTTGTTGAATACCCGTACATTTTTACAAATGCATCGTTGCAGTCCAATATTTCCCCTTCAAGATTAGAACGGTAAACACCAGCTAAATTTTCCTCAAAAAGTACTTTGTAACGCTGTTCACTCTTTTTTAATTCCTCTTCTGCTTTTTTACGCTCAGTAATATCACGAACCAATCCTTGAACTAATTTTTGATTGTTTATTGTTATTATATTAGATGAAACTTCTGCCTGAAAAATATCTCCGTTTTTCTTTTTGAAGTTTATCTCAAATGAAACATGTCCGTCTCGCTTTATGGTTTTAAAAGCCTCTTTTGATTTTTGTAATTCTTCAGGATAATGTAGATTACTTACATTAAGTGAAAGTATTTCAGATTTAGAATAGCCTAATTGTTTTAAAGCTTTTTTATTTATGTCAATAATTTTCCCTTCTAAATCGTGCAAAAATATACCGTCATTTGAGTTTTCAAAAAGAGAGATGTATTTCTCTTTATTTGCTTTCAGCATTTCTTTGGCTTTTAGATGCTCGGTAATATCACGCCAAATAGACCTGCTATAAATAATTTTACCGTTATTATCACGAACTGCTGTGGCATTTAATAGAACCGATATAATACTTTTATCTTTTTTACGAACCTCAAGCTCTTCGTCTTTGATTACCCCGGTTTTAATAAACTTTGGAAAAACTTTTAGCTTTGCATATTCAGCACTTTCCGGTGTATATAAATCAAAGATGGACCTGCCAGTTATTTCTTTTTTTGAATAACCAAGAATTTTTGCAGTGGTCCGGTTACATTGAATTACTTTTGATGTTTTAGCATCTACGGAAAGATACATATCAGGAGCATTTTCATATAGATCTTGAAATTTTTTCTTACTTTCTTTTAATGTGTCAATTGTTTTTTTTAGCTCTGTAATATCCCTTGTGACACCATTGAATCCCTGAAATTTACCGTTGCCGCCAAAAATCGGTTCACCGCTTGTTTCTAATATTTTTATTTTTCCGGCTTTATGAAGAAAATCATTGTTCACCATTTTAAATGATTTTTGGGATTTTATAAAATCTTGAAATATTTCCGAAAATTGTTTTGCTTCATCCTTCGTCATTAAGTCTACAGAAGTTTTCCCGATCACTTCTTTGGGAGTAAATCCTAACAAATCTTTTATTTTTGAATTGGAATAAGTGAACTTTCCTTTTTTATCAACAGACCAAATCCAGTCACTTGTCATTTCTACTAATTCAGAATAAAATCCGTTTTTTTCGGTTTGTGTTATTTTTGAGTTTATTGTGGAAGGTTCGTTTGTATTAATTATTTTGCTGAATTTCTTTACCTCGCCTCTCAGTTTAGGTCTTTTCTTTTCGTCATTTTTCATATTAACCCCGAGAATACAAATATTTTAAAAACAGCAAAAACTATTAATGAGCTAAAATATCTATTTAAATATACGGATAAATAAATATACCTAATAAGAAATAAGTTAGGAAGGACATATAATAAAAAAAGGTTCACAGGATTTTTGGGTGGCAAAAGATAAAGATAGATTAATATAGTAGAAAATATAAAAGTAAATGACTTTCACATAAAATAGTGACTAATCAGAGTCTGTCTCTAAAGTCATAAACAATTATTGATGAAGGCGGTATCAATGCTGTTAAGTGTAGTAAAGATAAATGAAGACAGTCAAAATTGTTCGTAGGACTCTCACAGAGAATTTCTTTTCAGCTCTATTGTTTTTCGATTCTTTTACTATGAACTTTGTGTATTCGGTCATTCGCCGGATTTACAAAGTTATTATAAATTA
>DRJC01000259.1 GCA_011052365.1 Ignavibacteria bacterium | reverse complement strand
TCATAAGAAATTAAGAATCCGAAGATATAATATAACTTCGGGTTTTTTATTTTAAACCTTTATATTTTTAAGTATGGATTCAAAAAAATATAATAACACGAAATTAAGTTTAGGGATATTTAAAGGAGTCGTCACATTTATCCTGTTGCTTTTATTAGTCTCCACTAATTTGAGCAGGATAATTGAAAATTACTTAAGCGGCTTTACATCAAATAATTATGTGCTCTTTTTACTATTTATAATTTCGGTCGGTATTTTATTCAGCATTCTTTTCTTTCCTTTAAATTATTACACTGATTTTTATTTAGAGCACAAATACAATCTTTCAAATCAAACATTTTTTAAGTGGATTATGGAAGGGCTTAAAGTATTAATTGTTTCAGCTGTAATCGGCACACCCATAATACTTTTTTTATTTTATACCCTAATTAATTACGGTGCCCTTTGGTGGCTACCTTTTGCGATTTTACTTTTTGTTGTATCGGTTGTTTTGGCAAGGATAGTTCCTACAATAATCCTCCCGTTATTTTATAAAGTTACTCCACTTGAGAACGAAGAGTTAAAGCACAAAATCAGTTCTCTTGCAAAAGAAGCCGGTATAACTGTTGAAAATGTTTATTCGTTTGACATGAGTAAAAACACAAAAAAAGCAAATGCCGCTTTTACAGGTCTGGGCAAATCAAAAAGGATAATACTTGGCGATACCCTATTGGAAAATTTTTCTTTGGATGAAATAGAAACCGTAATTGCGCACGAACTTGGTCATTATAAAAAGAGACATATTTTAAAAAATATTATTATCGGTACTTTATCAAGTTTCCTAACTTTTTTTTTAATTGCCGTTCTCTACGATTATTCACTAAAATATTTTGGATTTTCCGATAGAACAATTATTGCTGCTATTCCTTTGCTTTCACTTTGGGCAATGATAATAGGACTTGTGCAGGCACCGCTTACAAATATGCTGTCAAGAAAATTTGAATACGAAGCCGATAATTATTCTGTATCGGTAACAAATAAACCGGTTGTTTTTGCAGATGCATTAAAAAAATTAAATGAACAAAATTTAGGCGATGAAAATCCCAACCCCTTTGTTGAATGGTATTTTTACAGTCATCCTTCAATTAAAAAAAGAATAGAAACTATAGAAATGAACTTTAATTATTAAGGGTATAATTAAAGTTAAAAAATGGAGATCTGTTGGTAAGTTATTTAAAGGTTTTTGCCGTTGCTGTTTATTTAATATTGGTCTCAATATTTGCTTTAATATTTGCATATATAGATAGAAGCTTTACCCTTTTTTTGAAATTAAATAAAATATTATCAATCGGAGTATTTAAAATAACAGGTGTAAATCTGCAAATAACGGGACTTGAAAACATTGATAAAAACACAACATACGTTTATGTATCAAATCACAGCAGCCAGTTTGATATTGCTTCTTTGCAACATTCAATTCCACAAAAATTTTCTATGTTTTATAAAAAAGAACTTTCAAGCATCCCGATTTTTGGTTGGGCTTTGTGGGCAGGACCGTATATTCCTATTGATAGAAAGAGTGCTGAAAAAGCCAGAAGGAGCCTGGAGTTTGCAAAATTTTTGATGGATAAAAAACATATTTCGGTTTTACTTTTTGCCGAAGGGACAAGAAGTAGAACAGGGGAAATCCTACCCTTCAAAAGAGGCGCTTTTCACTTGGCAGCTACATCAGGGCACCCGATAATTCCTGTTACTATCAGCGGCTCTCAAAAGATAATGTCCAAAGGAAAATTTAAAATAAATGGCGGTACTATTAAAATACATTTTGATAAACCTGTAAATACAGAAAATGCAAAGACCCGTTCCGAACAAATTGAATTAATGGAAAAAGTTAGAAATATTATAATTAAAAATCATATAATTTAACCTATGGCTATTACAAAAGAACAAGTAAAACACGTTGCAAAACTTGCACGTTTAAAATTAAATGAAGAAGAACTTGAAAGTCACACGAAAGAATTAAGTTCAATTTTGGATTACATGGAAAAATTAAATGAACTTGATACCTCAAATGTTGAACCTTTAACTCACCCTATTGAAAATAAAAATGTGTTCAGGGAAGATAAGTTGGGTGTTTCGGTAAAGACAGAGGACGCATTAAAAAATGCACCTCAAAAAACCGATAAATATTTTAAAGTACCGAAAGTAATTAAGAGTAATAAAAAATAATGGTAATAGGTGTAATTCCCGCACGTTTTGGTTCCTCGCGATTATTAGGCAAACCCCTTGCCAACATTGGCGGAAAGCCTATGCTTCAACACACATTTGAGAGTGCTTCAAAATCGAAATTCCTTAACAAAATAATAATTGCTGTTGATGATGAAAGAGTAGGGGATGTTGCAAGTAAATTTTGCAGTAATGTAGTATTGACTCCTAAAACCATTGAGACCGGTTCCGATAGGATTGCTTATGTTGTAGAGAAAATGCCGGAAGTTAAAATTGTTGTTAACATTCAAGGCGATGAGCCGTTTATAAACGGAAGAATGATTGACGAAGCAATTGAACCGTTACTCTTTGATAAGAATATAAAAGTATCAACTTTAGCAAAAAGAATAGTAAGTGTTGAAGAACTGAAATCCAATTCCATTCCCAAGTTGGTTTTTGATTACGAAAATTTTGCAATGTATTTCTCGCGTGCACCGATTCCGTATGTACGGGGTGTTAAATCGAACCTTGATAAATTGGGTACTACAGATATTTACAAGCACATCGGTCTTTACGTATTTAGAAGAAATACTTTGTTAAAATTTACAAAACTTAACCAGACGGATTTAGAAAAAGCAGAAAAGCTTGAACAACTTAGAATGCTTGAAAACGGAATTAAAATTAAAATAGTTGTAACGGAGTTTGATACGCTTTCCGTAGATACGCCCGAAGACCTTGAACGGGCAAGAAGATTTTATAATAAATTATTAAAAACGCGAAAATAAAAATGAAAATCAATTATCCTCCCAAATTGAACTTAGCAAATATTCCCACACCCATCCAAAAAATAAAATTTGAAAACAGAAATTTTTTGATAAAGCGGGATGATTTAACCGGCT
>DRJC01000258.1 GCA_011052365.1 Ignavibacteria bacterium | reverse complement strand
TGCCGTTAAATTGTATTGTTTTTAAGAATGAATAACCACAAACAGAAATTATAGATTTATATAAATATTATTCTTCAGAATTATCCAATATTTTGCTTAATCAACTTTTACCATCCTTTTTTCCTGTGAGTCGACATCTTTTCTAACCAACCATTTTAAAAACAAAAAAGGGACGCTCGGTAAACGTCCCTTGAGTAAGTCCGTCTCCTCCCGATAAATCGGGATTCGCCGAGACAAGTGGGCAGAGACGGAATTGAACCGCCGACACATGGATTTTCAGTCCATTGCTCTACCGACTGAGCTATCTGCCCAAAAATTAAAGAACAAAAATATAGATTTTTATTGAAATCTCAAATAAAATTGAAAAATTTATTCTACGGTAACACTCTTTGCAAGATTTCTCGGCTGATCAACATCCAAACCCTTTTTAACCGCAATGTGATACGCCAATAACTGCAAAGGAATTACAGAAAGTATCGGCATTAACATTCTTATTGTTTCAGGAATTTTAATTGAATAGTCAACCAACCTGTCAATGTCGTTATCATCTTCATTTGCAATGGCAATTACTCTGCCTTTTCTTGCTTTTACTTCTTCAATGTTACTAATTATCTTATTGTAAGTTGAATCTTGAGGCGCTATAAATACCGACGGAACTTTGTCTTCAATTAAAGCTATAGGTCCGTGCTTCATTTCCGCAGCAGGATAACCCTCTGCGTGAATGTAGGAAATCTCTTTTAATTTTAAAGCACCCTCTAAAGCAACAGGGAAATTATAGCCACGACCCAAATAAAGAAAATTTTCCGACTCTTTAAATTCATCAGCTATTTCTTCAATCTGATCATTTAGTTTTAGTATTTGTTCAATCTTCCCGGGTAATTTGTCCATCTCTTTGGCGATATTTTGTCCGTCTATTAAACTCATACTTTTTTTGCGGGCAAGACTAAGAGTAATCAAAGCTAAAACAACTAATTGAGAAGTAAAAGCTTTTGTGGAAGCAACACCTATTTCAGGTCCGGCGTGAGTATAAACACCGGCGTGTGTTTCCCGCGGAATACTGGAACCGACGGCATTACAAATTCCCATTACAAGTGCTCCTCTAATTTTTGCTTCTCTCAATGCTGCTAACGTATCTGCTGTTTCCCCACTTTGTGATATAAAAAACATAGCATCGTCCTGATAAACAATCGGGTTTCTATACCGGAATTCCGATGCATATTCAACTTCGGTAGGAATTCTCACGTGCTGCTCAAACATATATTCGCCTGTCAAACCTGCATGCCAGGATGTTCCACAGGCAGAAATGACAATCCTTTTAGATTTATTTAATTTTTCTTCTACTGATTCCAACCCACCAAGTTTTGATGTCCCTTTTTCAATTATCAATCTTCCTCTCATTGAATTACAGACGGACTGGGGTTGCTCCATAATTTCTTTAAGCATAAAATGATCATACCCGCTCTTGTCAATTTCATCAAGTGTCATAGTTATTTGATGAACTTCTTTGTCTACAATTTCTTCATCCAGCGTTCTTGTGTAAAATCTGTCCGAATAAATTTCTGCAATTTCGCCGTCTTCTAAATAAACAACGTGTTTTGTGTGCGTAATAATTGCCGAGACATCGGAAGCAACAAAGTTTTCTTTTTCACCAACCCCGATAACAAGCGGTGAACCTTTTCTTGCAGCAATTAATTTATCCGGTTCTTTGGCATAAACAACTGCAATACCATAGGTACCATGAACTTTACTTAACGCAGCGTGTACAGCTTTTACTAATGAATATCCTTTCTTCAAGAAGCTGTCTATTAAAAGTGGTATTACTTCAGAGTCAGTGTCGCTAATAAAATCATATCCTAATGATTGTAACCCCTTTTTAATTGTAATATAATTCTCAATTATTCCGTTATGTATTACAAATAAATTTTTTTCTTTATTAAAATGCGGGTGTGCGTTTACTTCGTTTGGAACCCCGTGAGTTGCCCATCTTGTGTGAGCAATACCTAATGAAGGAGATATCGTAATCTCGTCCAGCTCTTTTTCAAGGATTGAGACTTTGCCTTTTTTCTTTAGGACTTGTGAATCGCCGTTGGATATTAAACCAAGACCGGCAGAATCATAGCCCCTGTATTCAAGTCTTTTTAAGCCGTTAATTAATAAAGGAACACAATTTTGTGAGCCGATATACCCTACAATTCCGCACATATTAAACTCTTATTTAATGTATTTATAATAATGATTTAAAATATTCGATTGTGGTCTTAAGACCTTCTACTCTACTGACAGTAGGTATCCAATTTAATAATCTTTTTGCTTTTTCGATATCAGGTTGCCTTACTTGAGGATCATTTAAAGGAAGCTCTTCAAACACAATCTTACCTTTACTACCGGTTAAATTTATAACTTCTTCAGCAAATTCTTTAATTGTAATTTCATCGGGATTGCCAATATTAACAGGATTTATCTCATCAGAAAATAGTAATTTATAAATACCGTCAATCAAATCAGTGACATAACAAAAACTTCGTGTTTGAGAACCGTCACC
>DRJC01000257.1 GCA_011052365.1 Ignavibacteria bacterium | reverse complement strand
CGATCAATTAAAAAGAAGTATCCTGAAATAACAATAGACTTCCTGTTAAAAAAACAATACCAAGATATTCTTAAATACAACAAATACATTTCAAATCTTTATTTTATTCAACCTGGGAAAGAAGAAGAAAAAGAATTAAATGCAGATTTAAAAACCAATAATTATGATCTTGTGATTGATCTTCAAAATAATTTAAAATCACGAAAAATTATAACTGTCCTAAAAAAGCCTTCGGTCAAATTTAAAAAACATAATTTTGAAAAGTTTTTACTTGTTCATTTTAAGTTTAATAATCTAAAATCATTACAACAAATTCCGGTTAGATACGCACAAACCATCCCTAATTTTTCTTTAGACGGTGAGGGTTTGAATTTATATATTCCCGAAAATATTAAACCCAAATTAGCGGATGGGAAAAAATATATTGGGTTTGCACCGGGCAGCAGACACTTTACAAAAATGTGGCCGATTGATTATTATATTCAGTTGGGTAATGAATTAAACCATAATGGATTTGAAATTGTTTTGTTCGGTGGAAAAGACAACGAACAAATCTGTAAGCAAATAAAAGACAAACTCCCTTTTGCCATAAATCTCTGTAATGATAATGATCTTCTTCAAACAGCAACGGATATGAAGAAGTGTTTGGTTATGGTTTGTAATGATTCCGGTTTAATGCACACTGCTTGTTCAGTGGAAGTTCCTGTGCTTACTTTTTTTGGATCAACCGTTAAAGAATTCGGTTTTGCTCCATACAAAAACAAAAATTTAATATTAGAGAACAATTCATTAACTTGCAGACCTTGTTCACATATTGGTAGAAATAATTGCCCCAAAAAACATTTTAAGTGCATGATGGAACTATCTCCTGAATTGGCTTTTAATAAATTAAAAAAATTATTGAATGATAAATGAAAAGCTTTTGGAAATTAATATATAACTTACTTGTAGTTCCATTACTGTACATTTTAATAAAAATAAGCAGTCTATTTAACTCAAAGATAAGAAGAGGAATAAGAGGAAGAAAAAGAATATTTGAAGACCTGATAATAAATGCAGCATCACTTGATAAAACCAAACCGCTCATTTGGTTTCATTCATCGTCCTTAGGTGAGTTTGAACAGGCGAAACCTATTATAAAAGAATTAAAGAAAACAAGAGATTTTAATATACTTGTTACTTTTTTTTCACCCTCCGGTTATGAAAATTCTTTAAGATACCCTTATGCTGATTTGGTTTCCTACATTCCTTTAGATTCTAAATCAAATGCGGAAAGATTCATACAGATTGTAAAACCTGATTTAGTTGTTTTAATGAGGTATGATGTTTGGCCGAATCACATTTGGGCGACAAAGGATGCGGGAATTCC
Organism: Ignavibacteria bacterium; assembly: GCA_011052365.1. GTDB lineage: Bacteria > Bacteroidota > Ignavibacteria > Ignavibacteriales > Ignavibacteriaceae. The sequence continues at coordinate 16,214 of DRJC01000257.1, read as the reverse complement.
CTCCTTCCTTATTGACGCAACAATGAAAAAGAATACTGCCAGGCGTCTTCCTATAATTAAGAATTTTCATAAATATTTGTTTAATGATCTTTCCAAAATTTTAACCGTTTCAAAAATTGATGCCGAAAGATTTAAGGGGTTTGTTAAAGATAACGAAAAGATTAAAGTTGTAGGTGACACAAGATTTGACCGTGTTTATGAAAAAAGCATAACATCAAGAGAACGAAATCTTATAAATGAAGAATTGTTCAAAGACAAAACCGTCTTTGTTGCGGGCAGCACCTGGGAAGAAGATCAAGAAATTATTATTCCTGTATTTAAAAAGCTTTGTAAGTTTAGAGAAAATTTAATACTAATAATAGCACCACACGAACCATCAATTTTAAACTTGGATAAAATTGAACACGATTTTGCAAAAGAGCTTGCTACAATTAGATTCTCATACCTAAATAATTACAATGGTGAAAATGTAATTATTATTGATTCAATAGGCATACTATTAGCTCTATATACTTACGCAGATTTTGCGTACGTGGGAGGTAGTTTCAAACAAAGTATTCATAATGTGCTTGAACCGGCAGTGTACGGTTTGCCTGTTATCTTCGGACCGAAGATAGACAATTCACAGGAAGCACAAAAATTAGCTGAGCTTGGGGGAGGAATTGTTGTTAGAAATAAACAAAATGCTTACAGAGTTATCAGCAACTTGATCACTAATCAAAAAGAAAGAGATGAAAAAGGAAAAATCAGTTATGATTATGTTCAGCAAAATTTAGGTGCGTCCAAACTAATTTTGGATGAGATAAATAATATTATGTAGCTTTTTGGTAAAGTGGTTACTAATGTAACACTGCTATGCAGCTCTTTTAAATACAAGCTTAATGCCACAATATAAAACCGCAGAGCGGCGACATATTAGTCAAACCAAAATTGAAACTATACAGAACCCCGTAAGGTGTTCAAGTTACAATAAATATTTTTCCATAAGTATTTTCAAATGGTGATCGACGTGACCCGGAATTATATACTGAAAAGCATTAACCGTAAGTTCATGGTTATTTGCATTCCCTCTTCTCATTAAAACTTCATCAGAAAAACTTTTGAACATTAGGATATTTGCTTCTCTTAAAGAAGTAAATTCATTTAATAAATCTTTGATGGTTCTGTTTTCAAAAAATCCTTCTTTTACATAATCATCATGCTCAAAGCCCGGAAGAATTTGCTTTTCACCTCTTGCAAAACTAAGTGCACGGTATGCTAAAATTCTTTCAGTATCGACCAAATGTCCAAGCACTTCTTTTACAGTCCACTTCCCTTCCGCGTATGCGTAATTTCCCTTTTCTTCATTGATAGAATTAAATAATTGTTTGATTTTTTTTAACTGATTCTTTTGAAACTCAATTATTTCTACATCCTCTAAATTCATTAAATAGTCTGCATAAGAAGGTGTATATTCGTTTTCTTTAGGCCAAGGCATAGAGTCTCCTTTCAATTTATAATAAATGAGTCCTGTCTAAAAAGATCCTCTGTTCAAATAAATATTTTAAAATTGAGCTAAAATCGAAACTGGAAACAAAGTATTTAACTCTTTTCTGACCGGACACATAAATATTTCAAAATAAAAGAATGATTGTCATTACCCACAGGATAGGTAATCCAATATATTTAACTTTTTATATTTCATCAGATTACCCGTTTTGCGGATAAAACATTTGTAATTAAATAATCTATTTCCAAATCTTAACTTCAAATAGACCTTTGGAATTTGCGACTCCTCTAAACATTCCCGGAGTGTTAAAAGAAAGAACATAATTCCCGTCCTTATCTACAGCAATAATTCCACCGGAACCCGGTTTTAATCTTTTATGTATCATTTCATCAGCAGCTTGTTTTAAAGTATAACCTTTATATTCCATCAATGCCGAGATATTAAAAGCCACAGTATTTTTTATAAACAATTCACCGATTCCAGTTGCAGACACACCGCAGGTTTTGTTATTTGCATAAGTACCTGCATTAATAAGTGGAGAATCTCCCACTCTGCCGTGCATTTTATCAGAAAGTCCGCCCGTGGATGTTCCTGCAGCAATATTCCCATACATATCAATGGCAACAGTGCCTACAGTACCGTGTTTGTCTATTTTTTTATTGTGTCTTTTTTTCCAATTTTTTAACCGCCTTGGTGTATCAAAGTAATGATTATTAACAATCTCTACTCCTATTTCTTTTCCAAATTGATCAGCACCCGGACCCGCTAATAAAACATATTTTGTTTTTTCTTTTACTTTTCTTGCCAATGTAATAGGATGTTTAATTGTTGTTACTCCGGCAACAGCACCTGTTGAAAGATCTTTCCCGTCCATAATAGATGCATCTAATTCGTGTTTGCCCTCAGCAGTAAAAACTGCTCCCTTACCCGAATTAAAATTTGGATTATCTTCCATATATCTTATTACTTGTTCTACGGCATCAATACTTTTTCCGCCCTCAGCTAAAATATTTTTTCCGATTGTAAGCGCGATCTTTAAAGAATTTAGATAAGTTTTTCTTGTTGAATCAGGTATATCTTTACTAATATAACCGGCACCGCCATGTATAACAATTGTATATTTATTTGTCTTAGTCTGTGCATTTGTAGTAATAAATAGATTATTTAAAATAATAAATGATAGAATGCCAATAAATATTTGAAACAAAGGATTTTTTTTCATTTCTTACTCCGATAATTATTTGTTTATAATTTCTTTCAAAATATAAAATTATTAAATTTCCACTTAAAGTACATTAAAAAACACAATAGAAACAAATGAAGAAAATACTAATGTGTCCGCCAAAATATTACAATATAGAATATGTAATTAACCCCTGGATGAAAACAGGTACGGAAATTGACCGCGATGCCGCCTATTCCAATTATAATTTATTGAAAGAAAGTTATGAATTATCCGGAATGGAGGTGTTGGAAATTGAACCGGTTGAAGGTTCGCCTGATATGATCTACACTGCTAATCTTGGCTATACCGAAGGAAATGTTTTTATAAAGGCGAATTTTAAAGCTCCCGAAAGAAGAAAAGAATCAGAGGTTGCAGTAAATTATTTTGAGAGCTTAAATTATAAAATACACACTCTACCGGAAAATATATTATTTGAAGGTGAAGGTGATATAATAAGATCCGGTACTAAGTATTTTATCGGTTACGGAGAAAGATCAAGCATAAATGCAAAAGAACATCTTGAAAAAATTCTTAACAAAGAGCTTCATGCTCTTGAATTAAATAACCCGTATTTTTATCATTTGGATACCTGCCTTGGACTTTTAAATGACGAGACGGCAATGATAAATACTGCTGCTTTTACAAAGGAAGGATTGGAATTGATAGAATCACAATTTAAAAATATTATAATTGCCGACGAGAAAGACAACAATCTTTTAGCCTGCAACCTGGTTGTGAATAAAAATGATGTGTTTATAGGCAAAGGTATTTCCGAAAAACTTAAACGTGAGTTGGAAAGTTATGGATTTAAAATAACTGAAATTGATATGACGGAATTTTTAAAAGGCGGCGGCAGCGTAAAGTGTTTAACTCAAGAAATATTTGATTAAAGATATACATTGGAAGAGAACACAAACAAAATAAAACAAATTCTACAAAACCCCGAAGCAATGATTAAGATGTATGCTGTCGGTGCTTTCCCTATGGCAGATAAAGATGCTAATGAAATAAACTGGTATATGCCTGAAATAAGAACGATTATACCATTAGACAATTATAATTATCCGCGTTCATTAAAAAAGTTTATTGCCGGCTCGGAATTTACTTTTAAGTACGACTCCGACTTTTACTCCGTAGTAAAACACTGCACCGATAGAGAAGAAACCTGGATATCGGATGAACTTATTGAAGCATATCTCCGGATGGAGAAGTTAGGATACGTACACACAGTTGAAACTTACTCACAAGGTAGACTTGTCGGTGGTTTATATGGTATCACTTATAAAGGGGCATTCTTTGGTGAGTCAATGTTTTCAGTTATACCTCAAGCTTCAAAAGCAGCTTTGATAAAATTGATTGAACATCTGAACAAGAATCAATTTGTACTTCTTGATGTGCAATATTCCACACCTCATTTAAAAATGTTCGGAGCAACAGAAATAGAGTTTCAAGAATTCAACAGGTTGTTGGAAAAAGCTTATAAAAACAATTGTAAATTTTAAATGTACAAGAGCCTGATTTACCCTCTTTACCTTAGGATCTGTCACAGTACGACCGAGCGAAGTAGATTCCCGATATCTTGTGGAACATCCGGCTTTGACGGAAAAATATCGGAAATCTGTGATGCCCACCGCACTTTTCGGAAATTTGAATTAGAAAGATTCCCGATATCTTAAAGATATCGGGAATCTAAAAATTTCAGGAATCTATGGTGTCAGCCACACCTCTCGGAAATTGAAAGATAACAACTGCGAAGCAGATAAATTCACAATAGCCTCGAATGAAATTCGAGGGGAAAAAAAGAAAACACCACAACTGCGGACGCAGTTGAATTTTGGAACGTTAAATTTTTGTGATGTTTTAACACATACGACACGCCGCGTAACACAAGCAAAGCAAAATGTCGCTCCTGCTTACCACAAGGCAAGCCTACGGAGCTGTTGCTATTATTCTTTACTTTTGCGTTACTGAAATACTAAAGAATTATACAAGAGCATTTACTTTGCTTCACACTAACTGTTACCTTTTATTGGTTGTCACGGTGGGAGCGTGACAACCTAAAAATGTTTGGGGTTACTATAATTAATATTATATCAGCATTAATTTTTTCTGCGGTTTGGAAATAAACTCTGCTCCGCCTTTTCTGACAACAACTTCTTCTTCCAAAGTTGAAACTCCGTAACCTTCTACAGGCACTCTCGGTTCAATTGTGTACACTTGATTTTCTTCCACTCTCATAAAAGGTGTATTTCCGTAACGTTCCCAACGTGGTAAAAGTCCACCGCCGCCGTCGTGTACTTTCCTTCCGACTTGATGACCGAGTCCGTGCGGATACTCTTCGTATCCCTGTTCAATAACATACCCCCGTGCAATGTCATCCATTTCACAACCAAGGACACCCGGCTTCAGTTTATCTGCAACCATTTGTATAGCATCTCTAATTACATTAAATCCTTGTTGAACAGGCTCGGGAGCGCTTGTCTCTCCATCTTTTAAAACATACCAAGTTCTCTGAAGATCAGAACAATAGCCATTATATTCAATTCCAAAATCAATATTAACCATGTGTCCCTTCTCTACTTTTTTGTTTGTTGGACCGGAGTGTGCACCCGAAGCATCAGGACCTGTAAAAACTGCGGGACAGTGATCTTCTTCCCAAGCTAAACCGTATCCCTTTTCTTTTACTATTGATTTTATATAGTCTGCTATTTCCAATTCAGTTATTCCGGGTTTGATAAAACAGGTTACCTTATCAAAAATTTCTAAAGTCTTATCAACGGCTTCCTGCATAATAGCAAGCTCTGTTACTGATTTTCTTCCTTTCAATGCAGAGACTATTTCTTCTGATGAAACTAATTTCTTTTCATACCCGGTTCCTTTTAAGTGCTCTAATAAATTTAGATATAGTCCGTGAGAAAGTCCGTCGGCTATAACAGAATTTCTTGAATAATTTATAGCAATCATATTAGGTTTATTATCATTTAAATATTCTACCAACGGCTCCCTGATTGATTTAAGATAACCGATCACTTTATTAAATTGTCCTTTCCCTTCAAAATTTTCAACTTCTAATGAGCCAACTATGGCGGTTGTTTCACCTTTCCTGTTAATAAGAAAAGCTGATTGCCAGGTACAGTTTTTACCGACGACAATTTCAATTGTTGGGTCTTGCATTATTGAACTTTCTTGTACAAAGATCAGCCAAAGATCAATGTTTTTTTCTTTAAGAATTTTTATGGCTTGTTTAATCTTTTCATTCATTATTTTATTTATCATGATTTTACTCTATAATTTTAAAATTTGTCACCATAAAATTATCAAATAAGCGGGTAACATACTAAAGCCAAAAAACAATATTTAAAATTCTACTTTTCGTTTTTGATGAATTAATCTTTAAGTTTGGAGTTGAAAATTGGTGTTGTCTATACACTTTTTGTTGTAAAATGTTCCTTGATCAATTTGTTCCATTTATGCTGGAAGAGATGATATAAATATATCTATTTTCTTTTTTCCTTCCCGTAAAATATTTTAATTAAAAAGTTTAGGCTTTATATAAAATTTTAATACAGAGGATATTATGTCTGATTATACAGAAAATATTTTAAATAATGTAAAAGCTCAAAATCCAAACGAACCTGAATTTCATCAAGCCGTTGAAGAAATGCTGGATTCACTGGAAATAGTTTTGGATAGACATCCCGAATATAAACACGCCAAAATATTAGAAAGAATGGTTGAACCAGAAAGGAGCATAACTTTCAGAGTTCCTTGGATGGATGACCAGGGAGAAATTTATATAAACCGTGGATACAGAATTGAGATGAATTCAGCAATTGGTCCATACAAGGGCGGACTAAGATTTCACCCTTCCGTAACACGAGGTATCTTAAAATTCTTAGCCTTTGAGCAAGTATTTAAAAACAGTTTAACAACACTGCCAATGGGCGGTGGAAAAGGCGGTTCTGATTTTGACCCTAAGGGAAAAAGTGATAATGAAGTGATGAGATTTTGTCAAAGTTTTATGACTGAATTATTTAGACACATCGGACCAAATGTAGATGTACCCGCAGGTGATATTGGTGTTGGCGGAAGAGAAATCGGTTATCTATTCGGTCAATATAAAAGATTAAGAAATGAATTTACAGGTGTATTAACGGGCAAGGGTTTGAACTGGGGAGGTTCTTTAATACGTCCTGAAGCAACAGGCTACGGTGCTGTTTATTTTGCAAAAGAAATGCTTAATACCAAAAACGAAAAAATTGAAGGTAAAACTTTTGCTGTATCGGGTTTTGGTAATGTAGCCTGGGGTGTAACTCAAAAAATAGATCAACTTGGCGGAAAAGTAGTTACCCTTTCCGGTCCCGATGGATTTATCTTTGACAAAGATGGTGTTACCGGGGAAAAGATTGATTATATGTTAAAACTAAGATCAAGTGCAAATGACAGAATTAAAGATTATGCTGAAAAATTTAAGGTGGAATTTTACGAAAACAAAAGACCTTGGGGAGTGAAAGTAGATGTTGCAATGCCCTGTGCAACACAAAATGAAATTTTTGAAGAAGATGCAAAAGAGTTATTAAAGAACGGATGCATCTGCTTGTGTGAAGTTGCAAATATGCCTACAACTTATGAAGCTTATAAAATTATTGAAGAATCAGATATGCTCTTCTCACCCGGTAAAGCATCAAATGCGGGCGGAGTAGCTACATCAGGGTTGGAGATGTCGCAAAACAGCATGCGTCTTCCCTGGCCTAAAGAGGAAGTTGACAGCAGACTACATGAGATAATGAAAAGAATACACCATACTTGTGTAACTACCGCAGAAAGATTCGGTACACCAGGTAATTATGTTAACGGTGCTAATATTGCAGGATTTTTAAAAGTTGCCGATGCAATGATGGATCAAGGGTTGGTATAATATTCTCTATTTTTAATAAATCTGCTTATTTATATTAAACATATTAACTCATAAAAAAAGCAAATATATTTTAAAACATGAATAAAATTAAAGAACTTCGGATTGAGGAAGCCTTTAGCGACCGCATTAAAAAATTCCAAAAGTTAATGCGCATTAAAATAAGGGAGATACTTCTTGTTTCAAGTATTTATGATAATTACATTTTTGAAGAAGACGGCAGATTATACGAACTTATTAGACAAGAATACCAAGACCTGAATTTAAGTCAATCCCCGGAAATTACCCACGTTACTACAGGTAAAGAAGCAATTGAACTTGCCCTTAACGAAGATACCTTTGATCTTATAATTACAACCTTGCATGTTGAAGATATGCATGTTATACAGCTTGCCCAAATGGTTAGAAAAGCCGGAATTGATATTCCAATAATTCTACTTGCTTATGATAACCTGGAAAAACAAGAGTTAATTGCAAATTATGATACATCAATATTAGAAAGAATTTTTATTTGGCAGGGTGATTATCATTTACTAATAGGAATAATAAAATATGTTGAAGACAGGCTGAATATTGAACATGACACTTTTTCAGCAGGTGTACAATCAATAATTTTGGTTGAGGACAATGTAAAATTTTACTCATCATATTTACCATTAATTTATACCGAAATTTTTAAACAGTCACAAAGATTAATTTCCGAAGGGATAAATCTTACCCATAAATTTTTAAGAATGAGAGCACGCCCCAAAATTTTGTTGTGCACAACTTATGAGGAAGCGGAAAGCTATTTTGAAAAATATAAAGAATTTATACTTGGTGTAATTACAGATATAAATTTCAAACACAATGGTGTGAGAGACCCGGAAGCAGGACTGAAATTTACAAAGCATGTAAAATCTTATCGAGAAGATATTCCAATTTTACTACAGTCAGGTAATTTAGACTTTAAAAAAAGAGCAAATGAAGTTGGTGTCTCTTTCTTATATAAAGAATCACCCCGCCTCTTGCATGATTTAAGAAAATTTATGCTTAATAATTTTGGCTTTGGAGATTTCGTTTTTCAGATGGAAGACGGCACGGAAGTAGCACGTGCAAATAATCTTAAATCATTGGAAGAAAAAATAAGAACAATACCGGATGAAAGCTTGCTTCATCACTGTGAGGGTAATCAATATTCAAAATGGTTAAAAGCAAGGACGGAATTTTATTTAGCACATAAATTAAGACCTATAAAAGTATCGGACTTTAAAGATGCCTCGGACCTACGTTCAAATTTATTAAATGCATTAAAAGATTACCTTGACTTCAGACAACAAGGCATCATCACTGATTTTGACATAGAAACTTTTGATCCGAAATATAGTTTTTCCAGAATAGGAGGAGGGGTTTTAGGCGGTAAAGCAAGAGGGTTGGGTTTTATTAATTCTCTTATTTACAACTACGGATTAAAAAATAAATTTGAAGGTATAGAAATTATAGTGCCTTCCGCAATTGTTTTAGCAACTGATATTTTTGATCAATTTATGGAAATGAATCAACTGGAAAATTTTGCAATAAATGAAACTGAGGATATTGAAATTGCTAAAAAATTTATAAATGCAAAACAATTTCCGTTGGAAATTACCGAAAAACTTTCGTTTTTTCTTCAAAGTGTTAAAACTCCTTTGGCTGTAAGGTCTTCCAGCCTTTTAGAAGATTCACAATTCCAACCTTTTGCCGGTGTTTATCAAACTTATATGATTTCAAATAGTAGTAATGATTTGGAAACCAGGATAAAAGAATTACTAAATGCTATAAAAGCTGTATACGCTTCAACATATTATAAAAAAGCAAAAGATTATCTTGAAGCAACTTCGTATAGATTAGAAGAAGAAAAAATGGCTGTTATTATTCAAAGACTTGTTGGAAGCAGTCACAAAGAAAGATTTTATCCAAATTTGTCGGGTGTTGCAAAATCATATAATTATTATCCCATACCTCCTCAAAAGTCATCTGATGGAATAGCTGATGTAGCATTAGGTTTGGGTAAAATTGTTGTGGATGGTGGAAACTCGGTAAAATTTTGTCCTAAGTATCCCAAGCATCTTCTTCAATTTTACTCTGCAATAGAAACTTTAAAAAATGCACAAAAAGAATTTTATGCTTTAGACACAAAATCGGAGAGCAATTATTTCCAGAATGCAAATGAAGATTCGCTTTTAAAAAAATATGAACTTGATACTGCAGAAGAAGATGGAACTTTGTACAATGTTGGTTCAACATATTCCCCGGAAAATAACGTAGTATATGATGGAATATCAAGGAGAGGAATGAGGGTAGTTACACTTGCACCTATATTAAAACACAACACTTTTCCACTTGATAAAATTATCGATACAATACTTAATTTAGGTTCCTGGGGAATGGGTGCAGCAATTGAAATTGAATTTGCGGTAAACTTTGACGTACCAAAAGGTAAGTTAAAAGAATTTTCTATGCTTCAGATGCGTCCTTTAGTTGTAAACAGCGAACAAGAGCAGGTAACTATTTCGGATATTAAAGAAGAAGATATTATTTGCAGAAGTTCCCAAGTGTTGGGTAACGGTTTAAATGATAATATTTATGATATAATTTTTGTCGATAAAAATAAATTTGAGCGCAGCAACAGCAAAGAAACAGCTTTAGAAATTAATGATTTCAATAAAAAGTTATTAAAAAAGAACAGACCGTATTTACTAATTGGAATGGGAAGATGGGGTACGTTAGACCCGTGGTTAGGTATACCTGTAACCTGGGATCAAATATCCGGAGTGGGTACTATTGTTGAATCAGTATTTAAAGATTTGAGTGTAACTCCATCTCAGGGAACACACTTTTTTCATAATCTCACTTCAAACAGAGTCGGCTACTTCACCATTAATCCGTTTATTAAATTGGGTACTATTAATTGGGAATGGCTCTATAAACAAAAACCTGTAGAAGAAAAATTGTTTACTAAGCATTTACAATTTAAAAAACCCTTGCTCATTAAGATTAATGGGCAACAAAACGAAGGGGTTATTTTGAAACCGTTTTGATAATACATATTTTTAAACTGTACTTTTTAATTAAGTTTTGGGGAAAATATACTTAAAATATGTATTTATTAATAAGAGGTCTCCTTCACATAAAATCTAATCTTAAATTATCTCACGGAGGTAAAATATGTCCGATTACGTAAAAGATTTAATGGCTGATGTTAAGGCAAAAAATCCTGCTCAGCCGGAATTTCATCAAGCAGTTGAAGAAGTAGTTGAATCACTTTCATTAGTATTAGATAAACATCCTGAATACCGTTCCGCAAGAATATTAGAAAGAGTAATAGAACCTGAAAGAGTAATTATGTTCCGTGTTCCCTGGGTTGATGAACAAGGGGAAATACACATAAACAGAGGTTTCAGAATAGAAATGAACAGTGCAATTGGTCCATATAAAGGCGGATTGCGTTTTCATCCATCTGTTAATTTAGGTATTCTAAAATTCTTGGCATTTGAACAAGTTTTTAAAAACAGTTTAACCACGCTTCCAATGGGCGGTGGTAAAGGCGGTTCCGACTTTGATCCGAAAGGCAAAAGCGACTTAAAAATTATGAGATTCTGCCAGGCATTTATGAGTGAACTGTTTCGTCACATTGGTCCCAACACAGACGTTCCCGCCGGCGACATTGGTGTAGGCGGAAGAGAAATAGGTTATCTTTTCGGTCAGTATAAAAAATTAAAGAACGAATTTACCGGTATTCTTACGGGTAAAGGTCTTAACTGGGGCGGTTCACTTATTCGTCCCGAAGCAACAGGGTATGGTGCTGTATATTTTGGTGCTGAAATGTTGGCAACAAGAAATGAAAATTACGAAGGTAAAACCTGCCTGGTTTCCGGTAGCGGAAATGTTGCTCAATATACAGTTGAAAAAATTCTACAACTTGGTGGTAAAGTTGTTACACTTTCAGATTCTAACGGGTACATTTATGATGAAGAGGGAATTGACAAAGAAAAATTAGCATTTGTTATGAACCTTAAAAATGTTAAACGCGGAAGAATTAAAGAATACGCAGAAGAATATAAAAATGCTGTTTATACTACAATTGATCCCAGTGCTGATCATAACCCGTTATGGGATCATAAAGCAGATTGTGCTTTCCCAAGTGCAACACAAAATGAAATAAATGAAAAAGACGCACAAAATCTTTTGAACAACGGTGTCATTATGGTATCGGAAGGAGCTAATATGCCAACTACTCTTGATGGTGTAAAATTGTTCTTAGATAACAACACACTTTACGGTCCTGCAAAAGCAGCTAATGCCGGTGGTGTTGCAGTATCCGGATTAGAAATGGCGCAAAATAGTATGAGAGTTCCTTGGTCAAGGGAAGAAGTGGATAATAGGCTGCAGCAAATAATGAAGAATATCCACACAACTTGTAAAGACACTGCTGAAAGATTTGGAACACCTGGCAACTACGTTAATGGTGCAAACATTGGCGGTTTCTTAAAAGTTGCAGATTCTATGATGGATCAAGGTGTTGTTTAATAATAAATTAAACAAACATAAGAGTTAGCTAATTAACGAAGTTCTGTTTTAATGCGGAACTTCGTTTTTTTTTAATATCCCTTTTTATTTAGATAAATTATAATTACGTTAAATTAATATTTTAAATACTTGAATAATTTGCATTAAGTATATATGATTTTATATGAACGGTACAGAAGAAAATATTATACATTCTTTTGATGATTTCTGGGTAGAACAAGTCTACGGAAGCAGGATCCAGGGTTTTCAGGATCTAATGCGGTTACGTATTAGAGACATTTTACTCGTATCAAGTTTGTATGATTTGTATTTGTTTGAAGAGGACGGCAGGTTGTATGAACTTATTAGAAATGAATACCAGGATTTAGGTCTTAGTCATTCACCTGAGTTAACGAGGGTATCGAGCGGGAAAGAAGCACTGCAACTTGCAAGCCAAGAAAGACGCTTTGACCTGATAATAACTACCCTTCACATTGAAGATATGCAGCCCATTTATTTTGCAAAACTTGTTAAAGAATCTTCTATAGATATCCCTATTGTTCTTCTTGCCCACGATAACAAGGAATTAAAATATTTAATAATTAATAAAAATATTGATGTGTTTGACCAAGTTTTTATTTGGCAGGGCGATTTTAGAATAATTATAGGTATTGTTAAATATCTTGAAGATAAATTAAATCTTGACCACGACTGCAGAAGCGTAGGCGTACAAATTATAATTTTTATTGAAGATGATATAAAACAGTATTCTTCTTTTCTTCCTTTCATTTATAATGAGATTCTTAATCAATCTCAAAAATTAATATCTGAAGGAGTAAACCTTACTCACAAGTTTTTAAGATTGCGCGCGCGTCCAAAAATTATTCTTTGTACAAATTATGACGAAGCTTGGGAATACTACAGGAAATATCCAAACTTGGTTCTGGGTGTAATATCCGATATAGAATTTCCACATAAAGGAAAACCCGATTCAAAAGCAGGCATTAAATTAACAGTAAATATTAAAAAGTCACATTCAGACATTCCTGTATTATTACTTTCCGAGAATGATAAGTATAAAGCAGAGGCTGAAAAAATAGGTGCTTCATTTCTGTTAAAAACATCTCCGCACCTTTTTGAGAATGTAAGAAAATTCATAAATAATAATTTAGGCTTTGGCGATTTTATCTTTAAAAACAAAGACGGTAAAAAAATTGCTAAAGCTTCTAATCTTAGAGAGTTGGAACAACAATTAAAAGTTATTCCTGCCGAATCAATAAAATACCATGCTGAAAGAAATCATTTTTCAAATTGGCTAAAAGCAAGAACCGAATTTTATTTGGCACATCAATTAAGACGAAGAAAAGTTTCTGATTTTGCTTCCTTGGAAGAATTAAAAAATACTTTAATCCAATCATTAAGGAATTACAGAAAACAAAGACAACGCGGAATAATTACCGATTTTGAAAAAGAATCTTTTGACCCTGAATCAACCTTTGCAAGAATAGGGGAAGGCTCTCTCGGTGGAAAAGCAAGAGGGCTGGGATTTTTAAATTGGCTTATTAACAATAATAATCTTAGAGAACAATTTGAAAACATTAATATATATGTTCCTCCGGCAGTTGTTTTAACAACAGAAGTTTTTGACCTATTTATTAAAGAAAACCATCTCGGTGATTTTATTCTAAGTAGTGAAGACGACGATGAAATTTTTAATAAATTTATAAATGCAAAGAAATTCCCAAGAAAAATACTGAACCAGCTCGAAGATTTTCTTGAATTAATGAAAACACCTTTAGCCGTTCGTTCTTCCAGTTTGCTGGAGGACTCACAATACCATCCTTTTGCCGGTGTTTATAAAACTTATATGCTGCCAAACAACCACCCTAACCCAAGGATTAGGCTTGAAAAACTTATACTTGCTATTAAAAAAGTTTATGCTTCCACATATACAAAAGCTTCAAGAGATTATATTAACCTCACTTCCTATCGGTTGGAAGAGGAAAAAATGGCTGTAGTTATTCAGAAAATGATTGGAAATACTTATAATAATAAATTTTATCCTGAATTTGCAGGAGTAGCAAAATCATATAATTTTTACCCTTTACATCCTCAAAAATCAACAGATGGTATTGTTACGGTGGCACTTGGTCTTGGCAAAACAGTGGTTGACGGCGGCAATACAGTAAGATTTTGTCCTAAATATCCAACAGATTTAATACAATTTTATTCTATTAAGGATTCATTAAATAACAGTCAAAGAGATTTCTATGCTCTTCCCATGAACAAAATTCCAGAGGAAGAATATATAAAGGTAGAAGAAATATTAAAAAAATATAAACTTGAAGAAGCAGAAGAAGACGGAACATTAAACTTAATAGCTTCCACTTATTCAATAGAAAATGATATGATAACGGATGGTCTTTCACGAAGCGGTCCGCGTGTAATTACCTTTGCACCGATACTTAAGTATGGATATTTCCCCCTGGCAAATATAATGCAGCTTTTATTGGAGCTTGGTTCATGGGGAATGGGCACACCGATTGAATTAGAGTTTGCAGTAAATATGTCTTCAAACAAAAAAGAATTCGGACTGCTGCAGATGAGACCTTTTGTTCTTAACTATGAAGAAGAAGAACTTAATGTTGATGAATATTCCAGCGAAGATCTTATCTGTTATTCAAAACAAGTTATGGGCAACGGGTTGATAAATGATGTATTTGATATTGTACTCGTTGATTTTAATATTTTTGAAAGAGCAAATAGCCGTGAAGTTGCCGACGAAGTTACACATTTCAATTCAAAATTAGTAACTAATAAAAGACCTTATCTGCTTGTCGGTGTCGGAAGATGGGGCACAAAAGACCCGTGGCTTGGTATCCCGGTAAACTGGGAACAAATAGCCGGAGCCAGAGCAATTATTGAATCAAGTTTTAAAGATATTTCTGTTGAGCCGTCTCAGGGTTCTCATTTCTTTCATAATATCATTTCATTTTCAATTGCCTATTTATGTATTGACCTATACAAGCAAAAAGGATTATTGGATTGGAAATGGCTTCTCAACCAACCTGCGGAAGAAAAGAAAAATTATACCAGGCTTCTCCATTTTGAAGATCCCATTATTATTAAAATGAACGGTAAAAAAAATAAAGGTATCGTTATTAAACCCGGCATTTCTTTTGATAATAAGTAATCCTTTAAAATTTAACTCTGTCCTTTATATGACATAATTAAGATATACAAGAAATTATTTTATACCGGTATTTTTTTTAACAAACTTTTTACCCGATATGAAAAATAAAAACTTGTCTAAATTTAACATTACCGTATTACTATTGACTTTCCTTGCATCAAACTTTGTTATGGGACAGGATAATTTAGATGTTTTTAAAAAAAATTCTCCTGATTGGAAAACGGATTTTAGTATTCATAGTATTAATCTTAGTGAAGTTATGGGCGGTGGTCCACCGAGAGACGGTATACCGGCTATTGATAAACCAAAATTCATTTCAATTAAAGAAGCAAAGAAATGGCTTGGTTTTGAGAACCCTGTTGTTTCTTTAGAAGTTAACGGAGTGGCAAAAGCATACCCTTTAGAAATTTTAATCTGGCATGAAATTGTTAACGACAGAATTAGTAACATACCTGTATCCATAACTTTTTGTCCTTTATGTTATAGCTCCAATGTGTATGAAAGAATCGTTAAAGGAAAAGAGACTACTTTTGGAACCTCGGGGTTGTTAAGAAAATCAAACCTTGTAATGTATGATAGGTTAACTGAAAGCTTTTGGCAGGAGTTTACCGGCAAAGCAATTATTGGTGAAATGACAGGCACTCAACTAAAACTTTTTCCTTCACAGATCATCTCTTTCGAGCAGTTTGCAAAAGCTTATCCAAATGGAACCGTACTTTCCAGGGAGACCGGTTTTAACAGAGCCTACGGAAAAAATCCATACGTTGGATATGATAATATAAATACAAAGCCTTTTTTATATAATGGAGAAATAGACGATAGATTACCGCCCAATGAAAAAGTTATAGCTGTTGAAATTAACAGT
>DRJC01000256.1 GCA_011052365.1 Ignavibacteria bacterium | reverse complement strand
TCTGTCAGCAATGAATATCTGCCTGAAGAATTTATTGGTTTGCGGCTTACAAAAAAGGTAACCGGAAAGGAAGCAAGAAATTTTGTAAATAAGCTTCACGGCAAGACGGTAACTGAAACCGAAAATGAAATTGGGTATTACAGCGGTAACGCTGGAAGAGCTTTAATTTACACATCACATTATCAAAAACCCGAAAGTGCTGAAAAATATTTTGGCAAAATGACAAAAAAAATATCTCTTGGAAAATCTGCGTTCGTTTCTTCCGAATTCATAGATGTTAACGGTAAGAAAATTTTCCGTACTTTTGGTATGGGACGAAGTCATTACATCTTTACATACAACAAAGGGTTGTTCTGGATTACGGTTGATACTAATTTGGGGATAAAGTTCGTAAGAGAATATTTATCTTACTTAAAAAATATTTAAAACGATTTTTATATAGTAGTAGAATAAATTTTAAACTCCTTATTTCTTTAAGAAATCGGGAGTTTTTGTATTTCTAAAATTCTGGGCTTTAGTTTTACATTTGTACTGCTGCCATCTACCATTCGGTGGCAGAAATAAATGAATGATTCTCCTCTACTGATGATTAGTTGTCACCGAATGGTCGGTGACAACAATGAAATGAAAAGAAAATTAAGCCGCTACACACCAAAGGCGGTTAAAAATTCGCGAATTTTTAACCGTCTCTGACGTGTAGCGGCAAAGTAATTTGCTGCAGTTCAACGAAAAAAATACGATGTGGAAATGCTTACATAACTAAACCTTGAAAGTTTTTCTTAAAGAGTTTTTTAGCAAACCAAAAGATTAAAATATCAGTAACTTTTAATTTTGAATAAGTTCCTGTATCTCAAAAGTTCTATTTTCAGAACGAACATCAGATGAGTTAAATCTAGAAAGATCTGAAAACAGCTCTTCTTTTGAGTTGTAATTTTTAAGGTAGAAAATTCTTACGTTGTTCCTGTTTTTTATCAGCCAGTTTAGTGCAATTTTCATCTTCTCCAAATCTTCTTCGGTGGGTAGGTATTTTAAATTAATTGTACTTGTAAAATAATCGTCTAAAGCTTCGTTAAAATTTCCGTTTCCCAACACATAATTTCTTATGTGAATTTTTCCGTTTAGCATTAAGAGATAATCGTTTTCGAATTCTCCTTTGATTTCGAATAAAACATTTGCACTGTTAACCGGTTCGGACAGCAAAGACGATTTGTGTGTTTGGGCAAGAATTAAATCTATTAATACTTTTACTTCGGCAGCTTTTTCAAACTTGAGTTGCGAAGAGTAGAGTTTCATTTTATTCAACAATCTCTCCAAAGCGTGACTATTTTTACCGTAAAGAAAATCATAAACCTTTTCTAATTCCCCCTTATAAAGGTCTAAGTTTTTATTTGTACAGGGGGAAGTACACCTCTCAATCTCCGCAAGGAAACATGCTTTTGATTTTAGGAATTCCTGGTTGGTACATTCGCGTAGTTCAAATGTTTTATCAATTATTTCCAATATTGTTTTTGCTTTATCTCTTGAAATAAACAAACCGAAATAATCATTGCCGTCAAAATCGAAATGATTTGTTATTTCTAAGTTCGGGTATTTGTGATTTATATTTATACGTAGGAAATACTTGTTGCCGTAGTGTTTTAACTGCCTGTTGTGTTTCGGATTTAAAATTTTTATTAGTTCCGCTTCTGCCAGCAAGGCGGTCAGTTCGGTATTTGTAATTTCAATCTTTACTCTCTTTGCCTGCTTTGCAATTTTTTTAGCTTTACGTTGACTATTAGAAACAAAATATGACTTTACTCTTTTCTTTAAAGATTTTGCTTTCCCGACGTAGATAATATCGTTCTTTGAATTTAAGAAATAATAAATCCCCGGTGCATTAGGCAGAGAAGAAACATCTTCCTGAAGTTTTTTCTTTTTAGATGAAAACATAGCTTGTGTGTAAGTCGATTGCTGAATGTCCAATAACTCCTGAAGATTTTTAATCCCTTTTTCTTTCCGGAGTATTTTTATCATTTTTATCAAAATTTTTGCTGTTGCTTCGGCATCGGAAAGAGCGCGGTGTTCTTTGGAATTTTTAATTCTTAAGTGCCTGCAGACAGGTCCCAATGATTTACTCCGTAATTCAGGAAATACTTTTCTTGCCAACTTTACAGTGCAAAGCTCTTGTACTTTCGGCAGAATGTTTTCGGTAGATAAAAATTCTTTTCTCAGGAAACTTTTATCAAAGGATAAATTATGGGCTGTAAGCACTTTATCATTTATGAACTCAGTGATATCGTTTGCAATGTCTTCAAAAAAAGGTGCGTCTCTAACTTCTTCGTTTGTAATTCCGGTAATCATTGTAATGTTTGCAGGGATATGTCTGCCCGGATTTATCATCGAATGGTACTTTGCGGAAATCTTTAAATTTTTAACAACGACTATTCCTATTTCAACTATGCTGTTCCTGCGGGCTGCAAGTCCCGTAGTTTCCGTATCAATTACACAAAACTCCGCATCGTTGAGGGAAATATCACCTTGTCTATGCAACGGAGTCTGACTGATTTGAAAGTAATTAGACATAATCAAATTTATTAAATAAAATCTAAAC
>DRJC01000255.1 GCA_011052365.1 Ignavibacteria bacterium | reverse complement strand
TTAGGGAAAAACCTCCGATGTTTTCCCAATCAAGGAACGGTTTTATAAATATTTTTCTAACTTAAATGAGGTAACATCAGAGGTTTGCTTAAAAAAAGATTTAAGATTTTTTCAGCAGTTTTTCAATTTCAGCTTTGAACACAGACTCTTTGCGAAAACCTATAAAACTATTAACGATATTGCCTTTTTGATCGACAATAAATGATGTAGGAATGGATTGAATATTACCGTAATCACGAACGACTTCACCTGTTCCAAATAAAACAGGGTAATTCATTTTAAATTTTTTCATAAAAGGAACTACATCATTTTTTGAACCTGTATCGAGTGATATACCCAAAATCACCAAATCATCTTTATATTCTTTTTGAAGTTTTACAAACCCCGGGATTTCTTCTCTGCAGGGAGGACACCATGTTGCCCAAAAATTAAGAATAACTATCTTCCCCCTAAACTCAGAAAGCTTAACTTGTTTTCCATCTGTATTGCTTAAAGTAAAATCCGGTGCTTTTTTAAAATCTTTTTTTACCTCTTTAACAACAGGTTCATATTGTTTTACAGTTTTAACATTTGACGCTTTATTTCCGCATCCGGCAAAAAACAGCGTGGTGAAAAACAAAGAGATTAAGAGAAACTTAAATTTCATTTGTTTCTCCTGTTTAATTGGAATGATTTGTTGTATTAGTAGTTTGGGCTTTATAGTCGGGTGGATACGGACCTTGCTCGGGTACTTTTCTTGTGTTATTAACTATAAAAAATATTAACAATATAATTATAACAATGACTGTCCAAAAAGTATTTTGATATTTAGGGTTTATCAACTGTTTTTTTTTCTGAACATTTTTACCGATTTGACGATTTTTTTTATTTTTTTTCGACATAAAATCCTTTCACTAGCGTTTAGTTAGGTGAATTAAATAAAAAATAGATTTTAAAATAAGAAAATATTTTTAATTGTTAAGTTTACTAAATGATTAAACAATACGAAATGCAAAAAAGTTCTAATTGGTTTGGGAGTTTTTAACGTGGACGTAAAAAAAACAGCCAAACATTAGTTTGACTGTTTTTTAGAATAAAGATATCAGTAATATCTCACCGTTTGATCCTTGGGTTTGCCCTTCAAACGATACGCAACATACGATGCTGCTACCATCACCCCAACGAAACCGAAAAATATTCCTACTGCTGTAAGAACTAGTGATGACAAATTCATAGTTTAGGCCCTCCGATAAAAATAATTAAAAAAACATAGCACCGGTAAATTTCATACCTGGTTTAATTTTGTTTTCGAAATGAACATAACAAATTGGAAACGTGTTGTAAATGAAATTAGAACCAGCGTCAAAATAACTCGTCGGAGGTATAATTTTTATCGACTAACGGCAAAGGGTAGAAACGTAATTTTGGATTTATGTTTTTAAGTTGTTAAGATGTGGCTCCCCCGCAGCTTGAACCCGCACCGGCAGTACAACCGAAACAATGGTTACCCACCATTATTTTTCTGCCTTCAAATGCTTCACTGTTAAAATCTTTAATGTGTTTCGGCAGTCCATTGTAAAGACCTATTTCCAGCATCTGGTTAAAATCACAATCGTAAATACTGCCTTCCCAACCGATTGAGACCATATTTTTACACATAACATTTTGAGCGGCAACAGGATTAAAAGAAGAGATTAGTTTATCCATATATTCAAAATAATTCCCTGATTGAATAAGATAATCCAAAAATCTACTAATAGGTAAATTGGTAATAGCAAAGAGATTATTAAATACCAAGTCAAATTTATTTTTTAGTTCTCTTTTATAATCCTTTTCAAGAGCCTCCTGGTTTGGTGGAAGAAAAGCCCCGATAGGATTATAAACAAGATTTAATATTAATTCACCATCCTCTTTCCCATAACCCAGATCATTTAATTTTTTTATTGCTTTTATTGATCGCTTAAAAACACCTTCCCCTCTCTGTCTATCGGTAGTGGAAGCTGAATAATACGGTAATGAAGAAATTATCTCCACTTCATTTTCCGCCATAAAATTTGCATAATCTTCAAAACCGTTTGCAACAAGTATTGTAAGATTTGATCTTACCATTACGTGCTTGTTGAGTTTTTTTAACTCTGTTACAAACCATTTAAAATTAGGATTTAATTCGGGAGCGCCCCCTGTCAAATCAACTTTTTGAATTTCAGAATCCTTTAATGCATCAAGACAATATCCCATTGTTTCCTTTGTCATTATTTCTTTTCTGTCGGGTCCGGCATCTACGTGACAATGCTTGCAAACCTGGTTACACATCTTGCCTATATTTATCTGCATTATTTCTACTTTTGCTGCTGTTAAAGCGCCGACACCTACTTCATTATGTTTTTCTTCAAATGTAATTAGAACATCCGGCTGATTGATTATCTTTAGCTGCTCGTTGGCAATTGCAAGTTCTTCCCCGAATGCCATCATACTTTTATTTCTGTGTTTCAATTCTTGTACTCCGTTTCTTTACATTGATAATTTGGAATTTATGTTTTTCATCTGTACACCGTGTACCAATGAAGCTCCGCCTCTAATAGCACTTGCTACGTGTACGGCTTCGGTCATCTGTTCTAAGTTAGAACCTTTTTCCAAACAAGATTCTGTATATGCATCTATGCAATAGGGACATTGAACAGCGTGGGCAACTGCAAGAGCAATTAAAGCTTTTTCTCTTTCACTTAAAGCTCCTTCTTTAAAGACCTCTCCGTACCAAGCCGAAAATTTTTCCCAAAGTATCGGGCTGCCTTCTTTCATGCTTTCAAATTTTTTTAAGTCTTCAGGGTTGTAATAGGTTTCCATATAGTCATTCCTTATGATAAACTAATTTGTATAAATAATGTTTTGGTTTCTAATTATGTTTATACAAGAAATGGCGGTGAAGATAAAGCAGCAAAAGTATAAAATGAATTTTTATACTTTATAAAAAGTATTAAAGAATGTTTTATGTATAAATAGTTGAAAATAATTTTTTGATAAATTGATATCATTTGTTCTACCTGGTATTTAAATAAAAAATATACACGGATAGAATAAATCTTATCAAAATCATCTTTCTTTTTTAACAAATATTGAAATATTGAACAGTGATTGAACAAAGAAATTAGTTCAGATAACGTATTCGATTGCTGATAATTTAATGATATAAATTTAAAAGAATCAATTTTTTTGAAATCACTTCTATTAAGCGAAAGCAAATAAAAACCGCCGTCTTTAGATGGTCCAATAACAGAATTGTTTATTGAAGTATGTTTTACTGCAAATGTTATATCAGTTAATTTTAAAGATGGCGTGTCATTCCCGATAACTATTATATTTTCATAACCTTTTTCAAAGACTTGATTTATTGATTCATAAAATTTCTCACCAAATGTTGTACCCGATTGGATAATTAAGGGACAGTCTAATTTTGAAAAGTACTCCTCACCTTTTCCCCCGGTTGTGGAAACAAAAAAATCCAAATTGGAATTGGAAATTATTTTGTAGATAAGAGATAATGAATTTTCAAAACAATTATTAGATAGTTGCCTTAAACTTTTGGTGCTTTTTATCTCAGCATCTTCGGAAGGATTGCGTGAAAATAATAATATTGCCGTTTGATTATTCATTAAGACTATTGCTTTAATATTTAATATTACTTTATTTTATTTAGTTTCCAATCGTAGGAATTAAAATCGATTTCCCATTTATCAACATTATCATTTACTGATTCTGCAATTTGCTTCGGCAAAAAAGATTTAATTCTTAATAAAATTTGTGAATCGCTATTGCCAAAGTCACTTCCGTACCAATCCAATATTTTAGACAGATGTGCAACATAGTTTTTTCCGTCAAATGAATTCAAAGACGGATTCGCAAAGAATTTTTTCCCCTGGTCGTTTAATTGCTCGTCTAATTTACTACCGGTATACGCTTCATTCCTTAACGGGGGACAGCTCATTGCTCCGCAAACTAAGGCAAAATGAACTCTCGGGTCCTTAAATTTAGGTCTGATAATACGGTGCTCAATGTCGTTTAACGTCATCTTTTTATTATTGATAACTACAAAATCTTTATCCCAAACAGTAGTTTTTAAAATATGTGCTATTATTCTACCGCCGGAGTGTAAATCATTTATACTTGAAATGGGATATTTGTCGGTAATAGCTTTTAATGTATAAGCATTGTAGGCATTTATCCAGAAAGCAAGCCTATCATTTTTGTTTGTTAATGTACCCGGATCAAATTTTGAAAGTGCGTCAATATATTTCCCCAGGTTATTATCTTTTGAAAGATTCTCATAGTCCACAAGTCCATTAACAATATATTTATGAAGAAGGTTATCATAAATTTTAACTGAAGCAGAGTCTTGTGAATAGTTATTCCGAACTGAAATAAGAATTATAAAAACAACGGACAACAACACTTTAAATTTTTTCATTTGTTTTTATTTTAATTAGAAAATAATTCTGTTTGTACCAAAGATTTTAATCTGCCCGGTTTTAGTTTTGTTTCCGTATTACTCCAAGTATTCAAATCACTTTCCGTATCGATATCAGAAAGCTCCGGTAATATTGATACTTTTAAGTTTTGGCTTTTAATTATTTCAAGAGTCTTTTTTAATAACCGGTCGGTACTCCAGGGTAAATCAATAAATAATTCTTTGATAATCTTTTTCATGCCTAACAAATAATAACCGCCGTCCTTTGCAGGTCCTAAAACAACATCCGATTTGTCGAGCAATTTAAATGCATCATTAATTATGTCGGATGATATATCGGGCAAATCTGTTCCGATGATAATAGATTTTGACACATCATTTTTAAAGACCGATTGAAACGCATTTAATATCCTTTCTCCAAGGTTTTTACCTTGTTGTGGGAAAAGCAAAAACTTAGAATGTGTCCATTTTTTAATTTTATTCCTGTCATTCTCCTCTGAATAGAATAAGAAATGTCGTGTATCATTTCTATTTATTTTCAGTATTTCTTTAAATGTATGTTCGGCACAAACTTTATAAAAATCTTTGGCAAATTTATCACCTAATGTTGAAGCTAAACGTGTTTTTACTTTGCCTTCTTCGGGATATTTTGCAAAAACAATAACGGCTTTCTTATTAAAATTTTTCATCTTATTATATTTGGAATAAAGATCTTTTGGTTTTCCATAAATTAAATATTGGATAATATATACAAAGTTTCTTAGCTGTGTTCTTATAAAACCGTTTTGAAGAAATCTTCGTGCAGAAGTTGTTACAAATCCCGGGATAGTAAAAACACCTACTTTTTTCCTAACCGTTCTTAAAAAATGTACATCTTCAAAAAGCTTCCATTCAGGGAATTGATTTTCTTTTTCAAAATAGCTTTTTCTTACAACTATTCCGCAGTCGCCAAACCGGGTAAAGATAGAATCAAATTTTGTGAACCATGAATAAAAATTTAATATCCAATTATCAATATCAAAATTCATTTTAAAAGTTGCCACTTGAACTTTTTTGTATTTGAAAATATTATCAATTAATAAATTGGAGTTCTTAGGCAAAATAGTATCGGAGTGTAAAAAAATTAGGATTTTACTTGCCGCTTTTTCCGCACCCAAATTTAGTTGACCACCTCTTCCATTTAACGAGGATAAAATCAACGCACCTTTATTTGCAGCTATCTGTAAAGTGTTATCTTTGCTTCCTCCGTCTGATACAATAATCTCTGCACCGGGTAAACATTTATTGATATTATCAATACAGCTTGCAATATGTTTCTCTTCATTTAAAGTCGGTATTATTACTGAATATTTTTTACGGTTTTTCATTACATAATAATACAGTTAAAGAAAAAGAAAAAATGTCAATTTAATTACATTTTTATTATATCTGTTTTCGGAAGAGTTCTGTAAATATTGTTTTTAGAATTATAAAACCTGCCATTACACTTCCTTTAACCGTTCCCGTAATTTTTGATTTACCGATTCGTTTTCTGTAGCTTACCGGTACTTCTGTAAATGAGTATGATTTTTTTGCCGCTTTTATCTGCATTTCAACAGTCCAACCATACCAAATATCAGTCATATTTAATGCAAGTAGTTTATCTCTTTTAATGGCACGAAAAGGACCTAAATCAGTGTATTTAACGCCCCAAAAAAGATTGATTAAAAAGCCGGCAATGATACTTCCTAATCTTGATTGAATAGGTAAAGCTCCTTTTTCTCTATTACCCAATGTCCTGCTGCCAATTACCATATCAACATCATCATTTATAATCGGTTTTATTAATTGAGACATTTCGCCCGGATAGTCGCTGTAATCACCGTCTAGAAAGACTATTACGTCGCAATCTTTTTCCTTCAGATAAGCAATCCCCTTTAAGCAAGCAGCACCGTAACCCCGGTATTCTTCAAACAAAACAGTAGCACCTTCAGCAGCGGCAACCCCGGCGGTTGTATCCGTTGAATTGTTATTTACCACGACAATTTCATTTACCAAATCTTTTGGAATATCTTTAATTACTTTACCAATTGATTCTTCTTCGTTATAAGCCGGTATTATTACTGCAATTTTCATCTGTTTATAATTTTAGTTTTTTACAATCATTTCCTTCCCGTAAAAGGTGCGGGACAGGTTTGTCAAGAGAATCTTTAATCAACAAACTATATTTAGAACTATAATTGTTAAAATGTTTTTCTCTTTCAAATAACAATA
>DRJC01000254.1 GCA_011052365.1 Ignavibacteria bacterium | reverse complement strand
GGTGTTCCGCCGCCCCAATGAAGCTGGGAAACTTTTCTGCCCGCTAAAATATATGCTCTTAAAAGATCTATTTCTTTCTTTACATAATTGATGTATTCTTTTACGCGATCCCTGTTTCGTGTAATCAGCATATTGCATCCGCAGAAATAGCAGAGAGTATCACAGTACGGAAGATGGTAATAAAGCGAAAGGTCGGGCAAACCCTCTCCGTAATTGGTCTTTATAATTTCGTCGAGATAATCCTGGTGAGTAAAACTTTCATTAAAATGCGGAGCTGTTGGATAGCTTGTATACCGCGGTCCGGGTTTATCATATTTTTTTACAAGGTCGAGATCAATTTCAAACATTAGTTACACCAATTAATTTTTTATTTCGTCACCGAATGCCTGCCCATTATTTTTTTTTGGGTCGGTGACGGCATATTAATTAGAAACCCGATTTCTTTAAGAAATCGGGTTTCTTGTTTATCTTCTTTAAGAAACTAGGTTTCTCTTTAAATCTTTGTGATATTTAACACTCTCTTCTTTTACATAATTTACAAAGGCTTTTGCTTTGTCAGGGTCTGTTGTTGGTAAAATGCCGTGACCAAGATTAAAAATATGTCCGCTACCGTAACCGAAGGAATTTAATATTCTTTTTACTTCATCTTTCATTACTTCATAATCGGCAAACAACATTGCCGGGTCCATATTACCCTGAAGAGCGGCTTTATCGCCTATTTCACTTCTTGCTTTATTTAATTCCATTGTCCAGTCAACACCCACTACATCTGCGCCTGCTTTTACTATTTCTTTTAAACTGTGATGCACCCCTTTGGCAAAGACAATTACAGGTTGGTTATCACGTTTTATATTTGCGATAATTTTTGCAATGTAATTAAGAGAGAACTCTCTAAAATCTTTTTGCGAAAGCACACCTCCCCAGGTATCGAATATCTGAACGGCATCCGCACCGGCTTCTATTTTTGCCGAGAGATAACCGGCAACAGTTAAAGCCAGTTTATCCAAAATTATGTGTGCCAGTTTTGGATTATTATAAATCATGCTTTTAACGTTTAAAAAATTTTTAGAGCTTCCTCCTTCCACCATATATGTAAGCAAAGTCCACGGTGAACCGCTAAACCCGATTAAGGGAACCCTGTTGTTTAGTTCCTTTTTTGTAAGGGATACGGCATCCAACACATATTTCAAATCCGTGAAAGGCTCTATGTTTTTTAGTTCGTAAAAATCCGCTTCACTTCTAATTGGCTTTTCAAAAACAGGTCCTTTCGATTCGATCAACTCTAAATTCATTCCCATTGCTTCGGGTATAACAAGTATATCGGAAAAAATTATAGCAGCGTCAACGCCGATAATATCAACCGGTTGAATTGTAACTTCGGATGCAAGCTCAGGGGTTTTGCAAAGAGTTAAAAAATCTGCTTTTTCTCTTATCGCCTTGTATTCAGGTAAAAATCTTCCCGCCTGACGCATCATCCAAACCGGGGTTCTTTCAACAGGCAGCTTTTTACAGGCTCTTATAAATAAATCATTTTTTAATTTTGTCAACATATTCTCCGCAAATAACGGTTTATATTATTTTAATTTATAGTGGTTAATTATCGCTTTAATTAATCCGTTAATAGTAAACTCGTCCGGCATCACGTCCACTTTTACTTTTCGCAATTCGATAGCAGCCTTTGTAGTCGGACCTATTGAAGCAACATCAAAAGAAGAAAAGAATTGAGCGGGATTTATTATGTCTAAAAGTTTTAAAAAGTTTTTAAAAGTAGAGGGACTTGTAAATATAAACATATCCGGTTTTGTTTCTTTTAATCTTCTAATATTTTTTTCCACAATATTTTTATTCGGCAATGTTACATTGTAAACATTAGCCGTTTTTAAAATTGCTCCTCTTTCAGAAAGACCGTGAGGAAGCTCTTCTCTTCCAATTGCAGAGCGAGGTATAAAGACAACTTTGTTTTCTATATCGTATTTTGAAAGCTCGTCTACAACACCTTTGCCACTGAAGACTTTAGGAACAATAGAAACGGGAATATTCATTTCTTTACAAGCGGCTGTGGTTTTATTACCGACGGCAACAACTATCACGTTTTTAAAATCGAATTTAATATTTAATTCACCGCATCTTTTTATAAACATTTCAACGGCATGCTTAGAAGTAAAAATGATAAAATTAATTTCATCTTTACCCTTTACAATTTCGTCAAAAGCCTGCCAACTTTCGGGCGGTACAATATCCAACGTGGGAAATATGATTATATCAGCACCTAATTTTATAAATGCCTGTGCGGACTCTTTTGATTGTTCTATCGTTCGTGTGATTACTATTGTTCTTCCGAGAAGAGGCAGAGTCTCCGAAATTTTATTACCTACAACAAGACTTTGGAGGACAAAATTAAATATTTTTTCTCTTTCCGATTTCTGTTGTTCCTTTGAGTGTTTCTTTTCAATGCCCTTGTTAACGGCTGCATACAAACTGCCCAATATCAGTTCTGTTGTTAATTTAATATCCGTCTTTCTGAAAACTCCATCTTCCTGTCCCTTGCTAATTATATCGTTTAACAATTGTTTAAACCGGTTTTCCAAAAGGTTTATTTCTTCGCAAAATTCATTTTGTTTGTTAAAGGATTCTTTTTGATAAATGAG
>DRJC01000253.1 GCA_011052365.1 Ignavibacteria bacterium | reverse complement strand
TTTAGATGCAAATCATTCATTTTATAATATAGCAGAAACCGACAATATTATTGCGTTAAAAACAAAAACATATTCGAAAGAGCCTTTGGTAATTAAAGGACCCGGAGCCGGTCCCGATTTTACAGCTTCCGGTATCCTGATAGATATATTACGAACATCAAACTACTTAGTATAAAAAATATCTTGATTTAATTATGAGTAAAAACAGTATAAAAGTATTTGCCCCAGCAACTGTTTCCAATGTCGGACCAGGATTTGATATTTTAGGATTCGCACTGCAAACCCCGGGAGATGAAGTAATATTAAAATTAACTAATTCAAAAGGAATTAAAATAAATAAAATTACAGGTGTAAAGAAAAAATTACCTTTTAATATTTATAAAAATACAGCAACAGTGGCTTTATCTTCTCTAATGAAAAAATACGGGATAAAGGAAGGAATTGAAGTTACGATTAATAAAAAAATGGGTGTGAGCAGCGGGTTAGGTTCAAGTGCCGCAAGTTCTGTTGCATCGGTATACGGGTTAAACCATTTATTAAATTTAAAATTAAAGAAAAAGCAATTGTTACCGCATGCTTTAGAAGGGGAAAGAATATCAAGCGGAAGTATACACGCCGATAATGTTGCACCTTCATTATTCGGAGGTTTTTTATTAATTAGGAGTTATAATCCTATAGATATTATTAAGATAAAAAGTCCGGATAATCTTTATTGCACAATTATTTATCCTCAAATTGAAATTAAGACTAATTATGCAAGAAAAATTCTACCAAAAAAAATAGAGCTTAGTAAGGTTGTACAACAAACAGGAAACCTTGCCGGTTTAATTTACGGTCTAAGTTCAAGTAATTATGATTTAATCTCTAAGTCTTTAACGGATGTTTTAATTGAACCTGTAAGATCAAAATTAATATTAGGATTTCAAGAAATACAAAAATCTGTTATTTCAGCCGGTGCTCTTGGATGTAGTATTTCCGGTTCAGGTCCATCAATGTTTGCATTATCCAATTCTTTATCGATTGCAATAAATATTAAAAAGGCTGCTAAAATTGTTACCGATAAATTAAAATTAAACACTACATTCTATATTTCAAAAATTAATAAAAGAGGACCTAAAATTCTTGACTAATAAATGAAGTATTACAGCACCAATAATCAAAATTTAAATTATTCTTTTAGAGAAGCCATTATGAGGGGCTTGGCTTCAGACGGCGGATTGATAATGCCGCAATATATACCTGCGTTAAAAAAATCATTTATTAATAATCTTAATAATTTGACCTTTCAAGAGATCGCATTTGAAATATCAAAATTATTTATTACTGATAAAATACCATCCAACTCTTTACAAACAATAATAGAAAAAGCTATAAATTTTAAAGCACCGCTATATAAACTTAATTCAAATACAGGAATACTGGAATTGTTTTATGGACCTACTTTAGCTTTTAAAGATTTCGGTGCAAGATTTATGGCTCAATTTATGAACTATTATGTAGATAAGATGAATAATAAAATCGACATCTTAGTTGCTACTTCAGGAGATACGGGAAGTGCTGTTGCATCTGCATTCTACGGCATTGATGGAATTAATGTATATATACTTTATCCAAGCGGTATGGTTAGCCAAGTTCAAGAAAAACAATTAACAACTTTTGGTAATAACATAACCGCTCTTGAAATTAAAGGCTCATTCGATGATTGCCAAAACCTTGTTAAAAAAGCTTTTGTCGATAAAGAAATTAACGAGAAATATAATTTAACTTCGGCTAATTCTATTAATATTGCCCGACTAATACCCCAATCTTTTTACTATTTCGAAGCGTATAAACAGATTACCGATAAATATGATAATGTAATATTTTCAGTGCCGTCAGGTAATTTAGGTAATTTAACAGCCGGCTTATTTGCAAAAAAAATGGGACTACCGATTACTAAATTTATAGCAGCAAATAACTTTAACAATGTCTTTTCTAATTATATTAAGACAAAAATATTTAAGAGTAAACCAACAATCAAAACCATATCAAACGCAATGGATGTGGGAAACCCTAGTAATTTTATAAGAATTTTTAAATTATATAATGAAAAGCACTATTCAATTGTAAAAGATATAAACTCAAGTTACCACTCAGATGAAGATACCTTGAAGGAAATTAAGTATCTTTATAAAAAGTATAACTATCTAATTGACCCTCATGGTGCAGTTGCTTCTTTGGCTCTTAAAAAATACATTAAAGAAGAAAACCCGGAGAATTATTACGGGGTTATTCTTGAAACTGCACACCCATTTAAGTTTAATGATATCTTAAAAAATATACTAAATATTAATGTGGAAATTCCTGATTCTATAAAACATAGTTTAGAGCAGAAAAAAGTTTCAATTGAATTATCTAACACTTATAGTTTATTTAGAGAGTTTTTACTTAGTAGAGGATAACGAGTTGTTTATATAGGTTTGAGAAAGGCTTTTATAAAAAGGCAGCTTTTAAAAAAATAAACTTAAATGTTTGAACTCAATTATTATTTATAACCCCTTAAAAATTCTATTCTATCTTTTAATTCTTCAACAGGAATTAACAATTTATCCTTACCGTAAATTCC
>DRJC01000252.1 GCA_011052365.1 Ignavibacteria bacterium | reverse complement strand
TTTGGAATATGTCAGGGTTGCCCAATCCAATCGGCAGCAGATGAAGATAAATTTTTGCTTGTCTGTAAAGACGGACCTGTATTTAATTCAAAGGAAGTTATTTTATGAGTGAAGTAGACCTAAGCGTAAATATCGGAAATTTAACTTTAAGAAATCCGGTAATGCTTGCTTCCGGAACGGTCGGTTACGGAAATGAAATATCGGAATTTATTGATCTTAAAAAGATCGGTGCTATTGTAACAAAATCAATCAGTTTAAAACCGAGGAAAGGCAACAAACCTCAAAGAATATTGGAAACAGCCGCAGGTATGTTAAATGCAATTGGTTTGGCAAATGTTGGAATTGAAAAATTTATCACCGAAAAAATACCATTCTTAAAAAAACAAGATGCACCGATTATCTGTAATATAGCCGCATCCACAATTGAAGAATATGTTGAATGCGTGCGTATGTTAAACGACGAGGATGGAATTCACGCATTTGAAATAAATGTTTCTTGTCCCAATGTTAATGAAGGCGGGTTACAATTTGGAAATGATCTTAATATGGTAGGGAAGATTACGGAAAAAGTAAGAGCTAATACAACAAAACCGATTATAATTAAACTCTCACCAAATGTAGCTTACATTTCCGATTTCGCCCAAGCAGCAAAAAAAGAGGGTGCTGATGCTGTTTCTGCTATTAATACTTTGGTTGGTACTGCTTTTAATATTAAGACAAAAAAACCCAAGCTCAATAATATTACAGGGGGACTTTCCGGTCCGGCTATAAAACCAATTGCGTTGGCAAAGGTATTGGAAATTCACAGGAAAGTTAATATCCCAATAATCGGTATCGGTGGTATTATGAATTGGCAGGATGCAGCAGAATTTATGATTGCTGGAGCATCTGCAATACAACTTGGTACTGTAAATTTTATTGATCCTACAGCGTCTGAAAAAATTCTTAAAGGATTAATCGATTATTGCAACAAAAATAATATCGACCGAATATCTTCACTGACCGGTTCCTATCAATTAGATTAAAATGGATATTCAAGATTCATTAGATAAACTTTTTTCACTTCATAATTTCGGGATAAAACTCGGTTTAGAAAACATAAAAAAGTTTTTAGATTTTCTCGGTAATCCGCAATCAAAAATAAAAACCATTCACATCGCCGGCTCAAACGGAAAGGGGAGTACTGCTGCGTTTATATCGAGTATTCTGCAAGAGCACAAATATAAAACAGGATTATATTCCTCCCCGCATTTTGTCAAATTTAATGAAAGAATAAGAATTAATAATAAAGAAATAGGGGATACTTATATTGCCCGGTTTATATCTGAGCATTATAATTTCATCTTAGAAAATAAGATCACTTTTTTTGAAGTAACTACGGCAATGGCATTTTGTTATTTTTATAAAAATAATGTTGATTATGCCGTAATTGAAACGGGACTTGGTGGAAGATTGGATGCAACAAACGTTCTACAACCGCTTTGTGAGGTTATAACTTCAATAAGTTTGGAGCACACTAAAATATTAGGCGATACTTTGGCTAAAATCGCAGAAGAGAAAGCCGGCATAATAAAAAGTAAAAGTAGAGTTGTTATTGGTTCATTACCCGATGAAGCAAGAGAAGTAATAGAAACAAAATGTAAATCGTTAAACACTGATCTTTACGAAATTGAAAACTTTATTGAAAGAGAAAACAATGATATAATTGTTTCGTACAATGAAAATAAAGTTAAGATAAGTATTCTGCCCTTAAACGGAGATTATCAGAAGGTAAACGCCGCAATTGCAGTATTAACAGTGATGCAAATACAAAATATTTTTAATAATCACGCTTTTCAATTGGGCCTAAAAAATGTGATTCACAATACTTCATTAACCGGTAGGTATGAATTTTATAACAATAAACCTGATATAATATTTGATTCGGCACATAACCCGGACGGGATTAGAAAGTTTCTGTCTGAATTCCGTAAACATTCTTCAAACTATAAAAATAAATTTTTGTTATTCAGTGCGTTAAATGATAAAGCGTATAAAATTATGCTAAAAGAATTAAGAAATGAATTTGAAAATATATCTCTTACATCTATAAATTTTGACAGAGCAGCCGATATAAATGAGATGAAAAAACATTGTGAGAAAATTGGTTTTAATGTAAAACTTATCACTAATCCGGATAAATATATAAAAGATTTTATGCTGAAGGATAAAGAGGATTGCCTCGTTGTAATCGGTAGTATGTATCTCCTTGGTGAGATTAAAAGTTCTTTAAGTTAATTGTAATTTTAGGGAACAACTTCTCTAAATAGATAGTCTACTAATAATAAACATTTTGTAATTTTATGTTTAAATATTTTGTTCTAAATGAAAATAAATAGAAAGCAGATGGGGAAAAATGAAAGAAATTAAAATAGCAAACATTTCAACATTTCTTCCGAGGAAATGTGGTATAGCAACATTTTCAAATAATCTCTTAAATTCCATAATTAATAACAACGATACCAAAGAAGTAAAAATAAGCGCCTACGTAGTAGCATTGAATAAAAATAATGATAAGCATAAATATCCCGATATTGTAAAGCATACCATACGTCAGAATCACCAGTTAGATTATATAAAAACGGCTAAATTCATTAATTATAGTCAAGCTAATCTATGTATTCTACAGCATGAATACGGTATTTTCGGTGGTGAATGCGGAACGTATATTTTATCCCTTACGCGTAACTTGCGAATCCCTTTAATAGTTGTTTTTCATACCCTATTAAAGGAACCTACCTATACACAAAAAGTTATTATTCAAAAGTTAAGCAGCAAGGCAAGTAAGGTTGTTGTTATGAATAATCTGGCTTTTGAATTCTTAAATACTATATATGGTGTTCCCAAAAGAAAAATTGTAAAAATTGAACACGGTGTTCCTGATTTCAAATTTATTGATAATAGGGCTACCAAGAAAAAATATAATCTTGAGGATAAAAAAGTTTTACTTACTTTTGGATTGCTAAATAGGAACAAAGGAATTGAAACAGTTCTTAAATCGCTTGTAGAAGTTGTAAAGAAGCATCAAGATATTGTATACATTATCCTGGGGAAAACACACCCTAATGTTGTAAAAGAATCGGGAGAAGAATACCGAAATTATCTGCACCGGTTAGTACAAAAATATTCCTTAAGACAATATGTATTTTTTTATGATAATTTTGTTAGTGATGAAGAATTATTCAACTATTTATCTGCAACGGATATATACATAACACCATATTTAAATAAAGCACAAATGACAAGCGGTTCACTTTCTTATGCCGCCGGTGCGGGAGCTGCAGTAATTTCCACGCCATATTGGCACGCAGAAGAGTTATTGGCTGATGGGAGAGGAATACTCTTTAAATTTGGGGATCATCAGTCTTTATCCAAAATATTAATTAAAATTCTAAATAACCCAAATGAAATGCATGCACTAAGAAAAAAGGCTTATGATTACGGAAGAACACATATATGGCCTGAGATTGGCAAACAGTATTTTAAGCTGATCTCAAATACATTAAAAAGTAATGAAGAGATAAAAGTTAATGAAGCACATATAATTAACCCCCTGGCAATGCCGACTTTTTCATTAAAACACATTAAAAGATTAACCTATGATACCGGCATAATCCAGCATGCATTGTATAATGTACCTAATCTAAAAAAAGGATATTGTATTGATGATAATTCACGAGCTTTACTTATGACACTAATGGCATGGAATCAATTAAAAGATGAAGAGGCTCTTGAGTTATTACCAAATTATTTAAGCTTTATAAATTATATGCAGAATGATAACGGCACATTTAGAAATTTCTTAAGTTTTAGTGGAGAATATCTTGATGAGGATGGTACAGAGGACTCTTTCGGTAGGACTATATGGGCATTAGGTTATCTATTGCGTTATTCACCCAATCCCGGATATTTACAACTATCATTTGAGATGTTTTCAAAAGCTCTCCCCAATTTTATGAAATTAAAAGAAGTAAGGAGTATAGCATACACAATAAGCGGATTATATCATTATCTGAAACACTACCCAAGTGATGAAAAAATGATAAAACTTCTTAAAGATTTAACTAATAAAATAATTAGTAGAGTAGATAACGGGAAAGATAAAGAATGGGTCTGGTTTGAAAATAAATTAACTTATTCCAACGGTATTGTTCCTCTTGCACTTTTTTATTCATATAAATTGCTAAATGATAAAAAGATATTGAAAACCGCAACTGAATTATTAAATTTTTTAGAAGAGATAAAATTTAAGAATGATTACCTTAGCGTGATTGGAAATGACGGGTGGTTTGAAAAAGGGAAAGAACCTGCTCACTTTGCACAACAGCCTATAAACGCAACTGCAATGGTGCTTTTATTTAACCAGGCTTATAAGGTAACAAGAAATAAAGATTATCTTAAAAAAATGTATACTTCTTATTTATGGTTCTTGGGTGAGAATGAAATGGGAATACCTCTTTATAATTTTGATACAGGGGGCTGTTCTGACGGTCTTGAAAGTTATGGGGTTAACAGAAATCAAGGAGCGGAAAGTACTTTAGCATATTTAATAGCTCACTTAAAAGTTCTTCGTGCTTTAGAAAAGGATATAACTAATTAACTTATTTTAAGATTATACATATACAGTTTCCAAACTGGTTTTCGGATTTTGATATAATAAAAAACTCACTTTTGTTTTTCTTAAAAAGTAATGCTGTCAACTTAAGAAATATTAAAAAAACTCTTAAGTTGTAAATGTGGCTAAAGCCAAAATGTTTTTATAAATTCTCAAACCGTCCGTTTAAACGGACGGCAATGTTTGAAATATTAATATTTCCGTCACATTTATGTGACGGTTTATTCACTGGAAAACATACCTGGGCTTTAGCCCCATTTAGGTTCGCCGCGGCGAATTAGGGTGAGTTCTTTTTGTTGCAGTGCAATTTTCACACAGTCTCTAAAAGCGACGGAAATCCTTGAGAACAAATTATTTCCGTTGGTCTTCAGCCAACGGGGAGATGAGTGTACAATTACAATAATGGCAACGGGGATCACTTAAATAACAACTCGTGAAATAACTCATCCATAGAGATAGTGGCATAAGTCGATGCATAATCAGACACTGCGTAAGGAATAATTAATTCGTTATTCAAAATGATGGAGCCGCAAGAATAAACTACATTGGGTACGTAACCGTCTCTTTCTTCATCATTTGGTGCAAGTAAAGGTTCTTTTAATCTTGCTATCACTTTTGTAGGGTCGTCCAAATCAAGAAGTATGGCTCCTAAAGTATATCTCCTCATTGGTCCAACGCTATGTGTAATTAAAAGCCATCCTTTATCTGTTTCAAGAGGTGAGCCGGCATTTCCTATTTTTACAAATTCCCAAGGATAACGAGGTTCTTGTATTTTTTTCACGTTCTGCCAAAGGTTTATATTATCGGAAAACATTATAAAGTTGTTAAAACCATCGTACCGTGAAATCATAGCATATTGCCCATTAATTTTTCTTGGGAAAAGCGCCATCCCTTTGTTTTGAACATACTTACCATTAAGCGGTTTTATTTCAAAATGGTAAAAGTCTTTTGTTTCCAAAAGATTGGGTAATATTGCATGTCCGTTATAAGCCGTGTATGTTGCATAATATGTTACGCTTCCGTCATCATCAATAAATCTAACGAATCTGGCGTCTTCAATTCCATTTGTTTCTGCATAAGAGACGGGAAAGATTACTCTTTCCGATAGGGCAGTATCAAGAGAGAATGTTGTTTCATAGTGTGAAGTTGCAAGCCATCTTATTCTTTGCAACTCTTCTTTATCCAATTCAGTTAAACTTTTATCTTTTAATATTTCATTTATGCTGCCTACAAGTTCACCGTAAATAAATTCATCTTTTAGTCTATGCATAACCATATCAAGTATATACCCGTTGTTTTTCATCTCTTCAAGTTTATTTCTAAACTGATTTTTATTATAAACACAGCGTTTTACTGTTTCAGGTACATCAACAAGATTACCGGGTTTTATAAATGATATCTTATTGTCTTTATCAATTATTCCACTTCTAAAAACAATAGATGAAATATGTCCTTCACCCGTTGCTCTAAAACTCATAATTATTCTTTTTTGTCCCTCTTCCAAATTAAATTGTTCGGGGTCTTCTACAATAGAAGGATTAAAAAAAGCAGCGGATTCAATTGAGTACTCTTGGGTAAAATACGAGCCTATAAGTAATCTTTTCTTTAATGAAAGGGAATCAGGATCAACTTCTAAATCTTTAGTTATATATTTAACCCGGTTAAAATGTTTTTCAAAAATCTTTGTAATATTACGGTGACGTTTTGAAAAATTTCTTAATATCTGATCTAAAACAGTATTAGTTTCATCTTCAGAAAGATCTAAAACATTTTGAATTATCAGTTTAGCTTTTGTATCTCCACCAGGTAAATAAAAGCGAGCAATGATCCTTTTAGGATCAGGACAAAAACGAATTGAATTCCTTTTAACTTTTAACGGCATAATAATTAACCCTGTCTACCGATAGGTAGATTTGATTTTGATAATATTAATAATCGAATATTTTAATTTATATTAAAGATGTATTTATAAAATTATAATATATCTATAATTTAGGAGTAAATGATTTAAGGTAAAAATATTTTTTGCAAAAAAAATGTATTATTCTAAAAATAACTTGACATTTCATGAGGTAAAATGTAATTTTCGGGCAGTCCACAAAATCCTATCGTTATTAAAGAATATTAAAGTAAAATAAAATAGCTCCAAATCTTCTAAACAAATCCGAATTAAATCAAAATATTGTTAAAAGAATCTAATTGTTAAATAAATTTTAAAACAAATAATTAAGGAAAAGAAAAACTCATGGATATCTCAGAACTCAAATCAAAAAAAATCGTTGAATTAAATACAATTGCTAAAGATCTAAAGATTACAGATTATGCCGATTTACGAAAGCAGGATTTGATATTCAGAATATTGGAAGAACAAACGTCTAAAGACGGGCTGACCTTTTCAAAAGGTGTTTTAGAAGTTCTGCCAGATGGATACGGGTTTTTACGATCATCGCATTATAATTACTTACCATCTCCCGATGATATCTATGTCTCACCTTCACAAATTAAAAAATTCAGTTTAAGAACAGGTGATTTTGTTAGCGGACAGGTAAGACCCCCAAAAGATGGTGAAAGATTTTTTGCATTACTTAGAGTAGAAGCTGTAAACAGTATTGCTCCGGAAGGAATTAGAGGTCGAACTCTTTTTGATAATTTGGTACCTGTTTACCCGACTAAAAAACTTACATTGGAATCTGCACCAGGAGAATATTCTATGAGAATTATGGACCTACTTTCGCCAATAGGCAAAGGACAAAGAGGGCTTATTGTTTCACCTCCTAAAAGCGGTAAGACGGTATTACTTCAAAAAATTGCAAACTCCATTACAAGAAACAGCCCGGATATAAAATTAATAGTCCTTTTAATTGATGAACGACCTGAAGAAGTAACCGATATGGAAAGGTTGGTCAAAGGGGATGTTATTAGTTCTACATTTGATGAACCTGCCGAAAGACACGTTCAAGTAGCCAATATGGTTATTGAAAAAGCAAAAAGACTTGTGGAAGCCGGGGAAGATGTTATAATTCTTCTTGATAGTATTACACGTTTAGCAAGAGCACATAATATAGTTGTACCGCACAGTGGAAGGATCCTTTCTGGTGGTGTTGATTCTAATGCGCTTCATAAACCTAAAAGATTTTTTGGAGCTGCAAGAAATATTGAAGACGGCGGAAGCTTAACAATTATTGCAACAGCTTTAATTGATACCGGTAGTAGAATGGATGATGTTATTTTTGAAGAATTTAAAGGTACGGGAAATATGGAATTAGTCTTAAATAGGGACTTGAGTGACCGTAGGATTTTCCCTGCTATAGATGTTAACCGTTCAGGTACAAGGAGAGAAGAACTTTTAATGAAAGAAGATGACCTTGCAAAAATTTGGATTTTAAGAAAAATCTTAAGTGAATTTAGTCCTGTTGAAGCTATGGACTTCTTATTGGATAAAATGAGGGGAACAAAAAACAACAAAGAATTTTTACTTAACATGAACAACTAAATTAGAATCTTTCTTATAGATACTGATTTTTATGGTTCATCTTAATTGTTGATTTTCTTATATTACCTAACATAACTTAGTAAACTAAGAATATCCATTTTCACAAAAATATTTTGCAAATAATAAATGAAAAAGATTTCCATTATTGTTTTAGTTTTTTCTTCGATAATATTTTCTCAATTCAACCGGAACAACCCGCGTTTTAATAATAGACAGGCTTTTGTATCCAATAAAATTTTCTATTCTCAATTATATGTTTCCAATCAAGATTCAAACAAAGCTTTTTTTGTCTATAAAATTCCCCTTAACAGGTTACTGTTTTTAAAGTCACAAGATAAATACAAAGCAAAATCCAGGGTGTCTTTAGAAATTATCAACAACAAGAATAATATTATCCAAAGAGAATTTGATGAAAAATCGGTTGAAGTTAAATCCTATAAAAATACCAAATCTTCTTTAATTTATGTGGAAGGGGTAATACCGATTGTTTATTCTAAGGATATAAGAAAAATTATGTCCACGTTTACAGATGTTTTTTCCAAAAAAGAATTTAAGGGTAAACTGATAAACAATGATAAAATTAAAAACGGAAAATTTTTCTCACCTCC
>DRJC01000251.1 GCA_011052365.1 Ignavibacteria bacterium | reverse complement strand
GTTCTTAACGATCTGCCGATTATGACGATTGCATACGACAATACTTGGCTTAATCCGAAACCGGTGCGTTGGGATATGCACCGCGTTCTTACACTTTCAACTACTTTAGGACTTATAGGAGTTGTCGAAACATTTTTACTGCTTGCTATTGCTAAGTTATGGTTGGGATTAGATGTTGCTCATCTGCAGTCATTTATCTACTTGAAATTAGCTGTTGCAGGGCATATGACATTGTTTGTTGTACGCACTAAGCGACCGTTCTTATCAAAACCTTATCCGGCAAAAATACTTTTGTTTGCCATTCTTGGAACGCAAATTTTAGCGGCGGGTATAGTTGGATTTGGCATATTCGTACCGGCTATTCCTTGGAGTTATGTAGGACTGATTTGGGGCTATTGTATAGTTTGGGCATTTATTGAAGATTGGGCAAAGTTACAAGTTTATAAACATCTAAATTTAAGTAGCAGAAGACATACGGGATTCTTAAAAACTTTAAAAACCCCATTACACGAACATGGCTATTTAAGAAATAAGTAAATCAGGAATAAAATTTTATAAATAAAAATTATAATTTATTAAAGGATAAAAAATGGACAAAATAAATAGTGAACCTGAAGATTTGGAAGTTAAAAAATTAATCGAATGCCTCTGCTGCGACGATGGAATGGAACGAAAAAAAGCACGCGAAGAACTTGTAGCAAAAGGTAAAAACATAGTCGATTTTTTAATGGAACTGCTTAACAACCCCAAGCACATTTATCGTTGGGAGGCTTTGAAAACTATGGAGGAAATTGGAGATCCCATTTCAATACCCATGTTTATTAAAGCTTTGGAAGATGATGAGAGTGATGTTCGTTGGATAGCAGCAGAAGGACTTATAAAATTAGGTATGAAATCTATTAAGCCACTTCTTAAAACGCTCATAGAAAAATCAGGTTCTATTTTTGTTTTAGCCGGGATACATCATGTTTTTTATGATTTGAAAAAAATAGAAGAACTTCCGGCAGGTTTTCCTATTGACAAATTATTATCGGCACTAAAGGATCCTGAATGTTCAGAAAATATTAGACCGATGGCTTATGAATTATTAAATAATTTTGAATCATAGAGGAAATATTTCTTAACAAACGGGTAACATAATTATTCTTAATTCTGAAGAAATATAAAAGTTTAATTTTATGCATCTCATAACTCACTAATGCACTTGGAGGCATTGTATGAAATCAAAGAATAAAAAAATAGGGCTTTGGGAAGCTGTCGCTATGGCAGTCGGAACAATGATTGGAGCAAGTTTATTCTCAATTTTTGGTGTAGGTGCAAAAATTGCGGGTGAAAATTTGCCTGAAGCTTTTATCCTCTCAGGGATATTTGCCCTGATAGTCGCTTACTCCTATGCCAAACTTGGCGGTAAAATAATATCTAATGCAGGTCCAATTGCATTTATAATTAATGGAATTGGTGACAACCTTGTTACAGGGGCATTAGCTATATTAATGTGGTTGAGTTATGTTGTTTCAATCTCTTTGTTCGCAAAAGGATTTGCCGGTTATTTCCTTCCCTTATTCAGTATCACCATTTCGCCTTTATCTATGGGCATTATAGAAGTTTTATTGATAGCTTTTTTTACAGCTATTAGTTCACTCGGTAGCAGGGCTGTGGGTAAATTAGAATTTTATATTGTATTAATAAAACTTTCCATCTTGGGAGTATTTATTTTATTAGGATTTTTAACAATAAACCCCGGTTACATTGTTCCATCTTTTAACGCAGAAGGTTTGCATGGTATTCTCTCCGCATCGGTTGTCTTCTTTCTTTCTTATATGGGCTTTGGACTTATTACAAATGCATCGGAAAATATTGAAAATCCAGGGAAAAATGTACCTCTTGCAATTTTTATAAGTATTGCAGTTGTTATGTTTGTTTATGTTGCTGTTTCATTCGTCGCCGTAGGAAATCTTTCACTTACTGCACTTATAAAGGCACAGGATAATGCTCTTGCTGTTGCTGCAGAACCTTTTCTCGGAAGTTTTGGGTTTATACTAATTTCGATTGGAGCACTCTTTTCAATATCATCTGCCTTAAACGCTACCCTTTATGGTGGGGCAAACATCGCTTATTCGCTTGCCAAAGATGGTGAACTTCCGGAAGTTTTTGAAAGAAAAACATGGTTCAAATCTACTGAAGGATTATATATAACCGCAGTGCTGGGTTTGTTCTTTGCACTTGAATTTGATATTGGTGCAATTGCTACAATAACAAGCGCCATCTTTACTATTATCTACATTTTTGTTTTAATCTCTCACTACCGGCTTGCAGATAAGTACGGTGGTAATAAAGGCTTTATTCTGCTGAATATTTTAATTCTCTTATTTGTCTTTTTTGCTCTTACTTTTTATCAGTGGCAAACACAACGTAATGCTTTTTATGGTACGATAATAACTTTATTGAGTGCACTTATTATAGAATATGGTTATCGTTATTTTAAAAAACGAAAATTTGCTTGATGAACTTTATTATTATACTTAATGCAAATTGGTTTTCGGATTATTAATTTATAAGGAACTCACTTCTGTTCTCTCTTCCCGCATAAGCTGGGGCAGGTAAAGAGAGAGGAAGTATTCATT
The DNA here is from genome assembly GCA_011052365.1 of Ignavibacteria bacterium. GTDB lineage: Bacteria > Bacteroidota > Ignavibacteria > Ignavibacteriales > Ignavibacteriaceae. Next base: position 1,512 of record DRJC01000251.1, on the reverse strand, counting down.
AAGCTAAGAAAGGAACCTGCATACAACAAAAAATAAACACCATTACTACTTTCGCCGGCACTGAATGAGACGGGTTTTGAGTTCATTGCAAAAGCGCTGTTGCTTAGTCTAACCATTTTATACTAAGTTTTACATTGTCTTTTATTCCCACATAGTTTATATTACGAAGTATAAACTAACGAAAGGAGAAAATTTATGTATTCTACTGCTAAGGAACTAAGATTCCATACAAAAGAACTTCTTGAATCGGTTTCTCGTGGTGAAGAAGTCATTATAACATTTCGAGGTAAACCTTGCGCTAAATTGGTACCTGTAAAAGAATCGAAAAAGAATTTGAAGAACACCAAAGAACTATTTGGTATTTGGAAAGATCGGTCGGATTTAGAAGATGTGCATTCTTATGTTCGTAAAATTAGGAAGGAAAGATTCTCATGATAATGATAGATTCCGACGTTTTAATTTGGTATATGCGTGGGAGTTCAAAAGCCAATAAAGTTATTGAAAATCTAAATGGGTTCTTTATTTCCGTTGTTACATATATGGAATTAGTACAAGGAATGAGAAATAAACGAGAACTTACTTTATTAAGATCAGCTTTAAGAAAATGGAATGCCAAAATTTTATTTATTAATGAAGATATTTCTGCAAAAGCAATGTTTTTAGTCGAGCAACATTATTTAAGTAGCTCACTTGTTTTAGCCGATGCTCTAATTGCTTCAACTGCCATATCTAATGGTGTTAAATTATTAACCGGAAATACTAAGCATTATAAAATAATAAAGAATATTGTGCTGGAAAGTTTTAAGCCGTAACTAATAAAATAAATTAATAATAAATTTTTGGTTTTCATAGGTTGCCACGGTACGACCGTGACAACCTATAATCTACATTTTCGGCGGAAGTTTATTTTGGATTTTATACCAGTTAGTTAACAACCTGCGATATTGCTCTTTGTAATCAGCAAACAAATCTTTTTGTCCCTGTGTCGGAGCGTTATCTGCACTTTGTACTTTACTTATTAAACTTGCCAAAACATTCGAGACCCTTGCCAGATTACTTTTTAACTTTTTGACAGCGGTAATTTTCTGTCCGTTTTTCTTAGCTCTTAAATAAGTATTTATTTTATTTACATTTGAAACAATCGCTTCCATCACAGCTTTTATTTTATTTGATAACTGCAGCTGCTCTTTTAAGTCTTTCACCGGAACGTTAATTCTCGGGTCAAGTTTTACCGTAATATATTTAGAATAATCTTTTCCGTTTACGGAAATAACTATTTTATATTTACCGGGCAGTACAAGCGGACCTTCCGGTAAAACGGGAGTTCCTTTATCCCAAACAGCCGATATGGAATAGCTGTAGCTTAATGATTTTGGTCTCGAATATCTGAGGTCCCAAATAAACCTGTGCACACCCGCAGTTGCGTATAATTTCTTATGTTCACTCATCCATCTTTTGCTAAAGTAGCGGTATGCATTTAATTTCTTCGGTGTATCTTCGCTTGAAAAACTT
>DRJC01000250.1 GCA_011052365.1 Ignavibacteria bacterium | reverse complement strand
GTTAGAGGAAACGGAAAAATAATTCAGGAATTGGAAGCAATATTTAGAGGCGCCGGTTGGAATGTAATAAAAGTAATCTGGGGAAGTGAATGGGATCCTCTTTTGGAAAGAGATGTTGACGGTAAACTGGTTCATAGGATGGGAGAAGTTGTTGACGGGCAATACCAAAAATATTCTGTAGAACATGGAAGTTATATAAGAGAACATTTTTTTGGCGTAGATGAAAAACTAAAAGCCCTGGTGAAAAATCTTACGGATGAACAATTAAATAAACTTAAACGCGGCGGGCATGACCCCGAGAAAGTTTTTGCAGCTTATCAAGCAGCCGTAAATAATAAAGGTTGCCCGACTGTTATTTTAGCAAAGACAATTAAAGGATACGGATTAGGTGAAGCAGGCGAAGGTAAAAATATAACTCACCAGCAGAAAAAATTAAACGAGGAAGAACTTAAAGATTTCAGAACCCGTTTTGGTATTCCAATTTCAGATTCTGAAATATCAAGAGCACCTTTTTTCAAACCCGATGATAACAGTCATGAAATAAAATATATTAATGAGAGAAGAGAAAAACTGGGTGGTTTTATTCCTTCACGAAAATTAGATATACGTCCTTTAAAAACACCGCCTGAAAACATTTTTGAAGAATTTTACAAAGGTACCGAAGGCAGAGAGGCATCTTCAACAATGGCTTTTGTAAGGATATTGGGCAAACTCCTTAAAGACAAAGAGTTAGGTAAGCTAATTGTTCCTATTGTTCCTGACGAAGCAAGAACATTCGGAATGGAAGCACTCTTCAGGCAGATCGGTATTTATTCTCACGCGGGACAGTTATACGAACCGGTTGACCGCGACAGTTTGCTTTATTATAAGGAAGCAACAAACGGTCAAATATTAGAAGAGGGCATAACCGAAGCCGGGGCAATGTCTTCGTTTATTGCGGCTGGTACGGCATACTCAACTCACGGTATAAATATGATACCGTTCTTTGTTTATTATTCGATGTTTGGTCTTCAGCGGGTAGGTGACCTTGTTTGGGCAGCAGGTGATGTTAGTTGTAAAGGATTTCTTATCGGCGGAACAGCGGGAAGAACTACGCTTGCAGGCGAAGGTTTACAACACCAGGATGGAAATAGTCATTTGCTGGCTATGACAATTCCAAACCTTGTTGCATACGACCCTGCATTTGCATACGAAATAGCCGTTATTATTAGAGACGGTATTAGGAGAATGTACGAAGAACAAGAGAAGGTTTTTTATTACATAACGGTAATGAATGAAAACTACCCGATGCCTGCGATGCCGAAGGGAGTAAAAGAAGGTATCATCAAAGGTCTGTATAAGTTTAAAGCAAGCAGTAAAAAATCAAAACTGAAAGCTAATCTTTTTGGGAGCGGAACTATACTTAACGAAGTAATAAAAGCAGGCGAAATTTTAGAAAAAAAATATAATGTTGCTGCCGATATATGGAGCGTTACAAGCTATAAAGAATTAAGAAATGATGCACTCAATGCCGAAAGACATAACTTATTAAACCCCGATAAACAAAGCAAAGTATCATATATCAGCAAAATGCTTAACGGTGAAAAAGGTGTTTTTGTTTCAGCTACGGATTATGTTAAAGCAGTACCTGATTCTGTTGCCAAATGGTTCCCCAAAAAACTTTATACTTTGGGTACGGACGGTTTCGGCAGAAGTGAATCGAGAGAGAGCTTACGCGACTTTTTTGAAGTTGATGCAAAACATATTGTGATTGCTGCTCTCACCGCTCTTTCGGATGAAAAACAAATAACAAAAACTCAATTAACAAAGGCTTTTAAAGAATTAAAAATTGATCAGAAGAAAAGAAATCCTATGAAATCATAAAGGATTTTTATCTTATTAATTAAGGCAAATTATGAGTAAAGAATTTAAGCTCCCGGAACTTGGCGAAAATATTGACTCCGCTGATATTTTAAATGTATTAGTATCTGTGGGAGAAAAAATAGAATTGGAACAATCGGTAATAGAAATTGAAACCGATAAAGCTACAATAGAAGTTCCGGCAACAGTATCCGGTGTTGTAAAAGAATTGTCCGTCAAACCCGGTGACAATGTTAAAGTAGGACAAACTATTTTAATTGTTGAAGAAACAGGTGCACAAGAACCCGGTTCCGTAAAAAAAGAAATCAAGAAAAGTAAACCTGTTGAAACAAAAATTGAAACTGAGAATATAGTTGAAAAAGAAAAACCCGGTAAGCCAATAAAAGTAAAAGAAGAAATTATTGATTATAAACTACCCGAACTTGGTGAGAATATAGATACAGCAGACATACTTTCCGTACTTGTAAAGAAAGGAGATAACGTTGTTGTTGATCAGTCATTGCTCGAAATTGAAACCGACAAAGCAACTATTGAAGTACCCTCTACGGTTAATGGAACAATTGAAAAAGTTTTAATAAAAGAAGGTGATAAATCAAATGTTGGAGATGTTATCTTTAGAATTAAAACTTCAGATGCAGTTAAAAAACCTGAACAAACAGATAACAAAAAAATTGAAGAAGAACCTGTAAAAAAAGAAGAACCTAAAATTGATCCTTCAAAAGGTGAAATTGAAAAAAGTAGAGTCGGTGAGTTTGATGATCATCAGCCCCCTATTACACGCGGGTCGGCTCCTGCCGCACCATCGGTAAGAAAACTGGCGAGAGAATTAGGTGTGGAAATAAAAAAAGTTCCGGGTACAGGATCGGCAGGAAGAATATCGCTGGATGATGTAAAAGCTTATGTCAAAAGTCTTAATGAAAACAGACCTGCTGGAGTAATTACAGGTATTCCTCAAGAGAAGCTGCCTGATTTTACCAAATACGGAAAAGTAGAAAATGTACCGATGTCAAAGATCCGTAAAGTAACGGCAACACATCTTAGTTACGCGTGGTCAACTATTCCACACGTAACACAGTTTGACAAAGCGGATATAACGGTACTTGAAAAGGCAAGAAAAGCTTTTAACCCGAAGGTTGAAGAATCCGGCGGTAAATTAACGGTAACTTCTATTCTTATTAAAGTATTAACGGCAGCCTTAAAGAAATTCCCTACTTTCAATTGCAGTATTGATATGGAGAAACAGGAAATTATTTATAAAAAATATTATAACATCGGTATTGCAGTTGATACGGAAAACGGTTTGATGGTGCCTGTAATAAAAAATACGGACACCAAAAATTTAACCGAGCTTTCTGTTGAGATGGGTCAATTGGCTAAAAAAGCAAGAGAGCGAAAAATTTCTATAGAAGAATTACAGGGCGGATGCGTAACAATTACTAATTTAGGCGGTATCGGGGGAACTTCGTTTACACCGATAGTAAATTCGCCTGAAGTTGTTATACTGGGAGTATCACGCGGGAAACACGAACCTGTATACAAAGACGGAATGTTTAATCCAAGATTAATGCTTCCTCTGTCTCTTTCCTACGATCATAGAATAATAGACGGTGCCGACGCTGCAAGATTTTTAAGGTGGGTTTGCGAAGCTTTGGAAGACCCGATGAAAATTTTAATCGAATCAAACTAATGAATATTAAAAAAGAAATTATTTATGGATAAAGCAGAATTAGTTATAATAGGTGCGGGTCCCGGTGGTTATGCAGCAGCTTTTTTAGCCGCCGATATGGGAATGAAAGTGACTTTGATTGATAAAGAAAAAAATCCCGGTGGAGTTTGTCTTTACAGGGGATGTATCCCATCAAAAGCTTTACTTCACGTTGCTAAATTGATTAACGAAACAAAGGAAGCGTCAAACTGGGGAATAGAATTCTCAGAACCAAAAATTGATCTAAAAAAATTAAGAGATTGGAAAAGTTCGGTTGTGTTAAATCTAACCGGCGGATTGGGTATGCTTTCGAAGCAAAGAAAAATAAACTTTGTTGAAGGAACGGCTTCTTTTAAAGATTCAAATACTTTAACGGTTAAACTGAAATCAGGTAAAACAGAAGAATTAAAATTTGATAATTCTATTGTTGCTACGGGTTCAAGAATTGCTACAATCCCTTCATTAAATATTAAGAGTAAAAGACTTCTCAATTCAACAACGGCTTTAAATTTACCGGCAATACCCAAAAGCCTTTTGGTTGTAGGCGGCGGTTATATTGGATTGGAGCTTGGCTCGGTTTATAACGCTTTGGGCAGTAAGGTTTCGGTTGTTGAAATGACACCGGGTTTGCTTCCCGGCGCCGACAGAGATTTGGTAAGTTTCCTTTCAAGAAGAATAAAAGAAAATTTTGATGAAGTAATGTTGAATTCAAAAGTAGTTGAAATGAAATCCGTTAGCCAACGGATGAAAAACGG
>DRJC01000249.1 GCA_011052365.1 Ignavibacteria bacterium | reverse complement strand
TTACAAACCATCTCGTTTAAAAATACGTCATTTGCCTTATTGCAATTCATTATGCTAACGAATTATTTTTCATCTAAAATACAGAAGATTATTTTGTCCTTGATATAACAAATAAATTTTATTTTTTGATTTTAAAATCGTATGGCCTTCACCCATATTGAAAGAAATATTAAAGTTTTAAATAATTAATATCTAACAAACATTATTTTGGAGTAATAATGAAAATACTAAACAACTCGTTAAAGCTTTTACTTTTAATTAGTTTCTTGGCTTTGGGAACAGAGAGCTTTGCCCAAAGATGGATGCTAACTTTTTCAAGAGGTACAGGTTTCGGACCTCAGGCTTATAATTGGACAGCCAAAGGTGTTAGCAACGCATCCGGTAAAATTAAAGACAGATGGGATGCAGATTATGATGTTGTCGATTTAGCTTTTGGAAATGATACCTGGCTAATTACTTTTGCTAAAAAAAGCGGTTATTCCAAACAGGCTTATAACTGGACTCAAAAAGGAATCCGCAGAGCATCAAATCTACTAAAGGATAGATGGGATAACGGATACGACGTTACGGATATTGCCTACGGAAACGGTACTTGGTTCTTAATCTTTTCAAAGGGAACGGGTTATACAAAACAGGCTTACAATTGGACAAAAAAAGGTGTTAAAGATGCTGCCAAAAAAATTAAAGAAAGATGGGATAATGGTTATGACTTAACCGATCTTGAATACGGCAATGGTTATTGGTTTATGATCTTTTCAAAAGGTACCGGTTATTCTACCCAAGCATACAACTGGACTCAGAAAGGTTTTAACAGCGCAATTGATAAAGTTAAAGACCGCTGGGATGATAAATATAGAATTACCGATATGACCTACGGTGACGGAACCTGGTTTATGATTTTTTCAAAAGGTACAGGTTATTATAAACAAGCCTACAATTGGATGAAATCAAGAGGCGATATCGGAGATGCTTTTAAAGACAGATGGGATGGCAGTTATAAACTTACAGGAGCTGCTTTCGGTTACTAATTAAATCATTGCCGACCAAAACAAAATAAGGATACTGATTATTTATTTAATCGTTTTGGGCGGTTCTGAATTAAATAAAACAAATATACTACTTGCAAAAGTTCTTCTTCATCTATTTGGAGAAGGACTTTTTTTTGTTACTTCGTTTATCCAATCAATATCTTCAATTCTGGTTTTTATTGCTGCTTTCAAATTAGCCACAAAAGAAAATAAATATTAGTATCGAGGCTTGTAGTTCTGTTCAGCTGAAAAAGAAAATCAGCTATCTCTATTTAACTGTTCAATCATTTCGGTCATCGTTTCCCGTATCTTTTCTACATTCTTTTGTTCTTCAGCTTTTATAGGCATAGCTGCGCGTTCTTTGCAATTAGATATTAAACATCTTTCACAAGTATCATTAACTTCTCTTTCTTTAATCCCCGGATCGTTCCAAAAATTTACATGTCTTTTAAAATTATCATTGAGCAAAAACCCCAATGTAATGCTTGAGTAATTTTCGTTCAAAGGTGCGTTTGTACTGCCGACTGAAACACAGAAATATTTGTTTTTGGAAACGTAGAATTCTGATATTTGAGCATCTATAAATAACTTTTTAGCTTTATTTTTTACACCGTGTTTTTTTGCTTTGTCCAAGACAGATAAGGATACCCATCTGCGGCAATAATGTTCTTCTGTGGCGTAACCCCCCGGATTTTCATTCACATTAAGCCTTACCTCTTTAATAAGATTATACTCGCGATTATATTGTGTAGTATTAAAACGAAGGAAAAACATACTGTTAAGATTAAAATATTTTGGAGCCAAAGCAGCAATTCTTTGAAATGTCATTTCCGGTGAAGAATTGTATTTGTTAAATAACTCAAGTAAAGATTTTGGATCCCATTTTTTCTTGTTGAAAAAAACTTTTAGATATTTAACTAATTTTTGTTTATTCAATATCAATGCTGATGAGAAATAGGATGCCCTGAAATTATTAAGTAATTGATCAAAAGAATCTACTTTCATTTGTGAATAGGCGAAATTTCTTTCTTTCAAGTTTAAATAATTATATCCCAATTCTTTTCCTAACGTAAAAGTTAGTTGAGATTCGCTCAAATTTTTATTCAGCAGAATCCTGTTTTTATTACCGGGAATTACAAATGACCTTATGCCCGAAAGCTCAGGATATTTATTTAGAGTATCCTTATCAATTATGTAATTGTATTTTTCGGTAAGTATTTTAATTAACCGGCTGCTTTTAAGAATAACATTTTGCGAGATTTTATACTTGGCTATAAATTTATCGACACTCTTTTCAATATCTTCAAAATAGTTTTCATTAAATTCTTTATAAGTACGCAGCGCTGTTCTGCTGAAATTTTGCTCGCTCATCTCTGAATTTTTTGCCAGTTCAACTAAAGTAGAAACAAGTGCACTTAAAGGAAGAGATGCATTTGTTAATAGCACAACCAATTTATTTAAATCAATTCCATAGTGATCCAATGGTAATTGTTCCAGTATGTTTGAATCAAGTAGTTCGGCTATCGGTCTTAATTTTTTTGTGAGTTTTAAAGAGACAAGATTATCGTAAGTAACATTTAAAGCGGAAGATATTGCAGCAATTTTATCGGATTTTGGATATTTTTTTCCGTTTTCAATTTCATTTAAATAAGATATGGAAACACCACTTTTTTCCGCAAGCTTTGTAATTGAAAATCTTTTATTTACTCTTAGTTGTTTTAGCTTCAGTCCAAAAATCAACTTTATGTTATTGTTGTTCAAAATCACTTTTTAATTGCCCAATAATTATTAAATTATAAAAAATAAGTTGACATTTTAATATAAAAAAAATGTTGCCTACTTCAAATAAATTTAGCAGAATTTCATTATTAGCGAAAATTCGCTTGCATATATAAAAATTAGTTTTTAATTTCAACCTTATTATAATAAACAGATTTAATAATGCAGACTAAATTAAAAAAGAACAGAATAATTGATATCATCCCTTCCCAAATGGAAAGCCACCCTCTTGATAAAGCTTTCAATGATAAAGTTACAGGCAGCTGGAGGAGCTATTCTACTCAACAAGCAAAGGAGATCGTTGATAAAGTAAGCTTGGGGCTAATCAAGTTGGGGCTGCAACGAGATGATAAAATCGGTATTATTTCTTCCAACAGGGCAGAGTGGAATTTTGTTGATATCGGTATTTTGCAAATCGGGGCTGTAAATGTTCCGCTATATCCAAATATGAGTGAAGATAACTATAAGTATATTTTTGAGGACGCAAACGTAAAGATCGTTTTTGTTGAGAACGAAGACTTGTATAAAAAAGTTAAGAATGTTGAAAAAAGAATGAACAGGAATCTACAGGGAATATATTCTTTTGATAAGGTTGATAATGTAAATCACTGGAGTGAAATAACGGAAAAGGCGGATGAAAGTGATAGAGAGAATCTCAATAAATTAATAGAGCAAGTAACTCAAGATGATCTTGCAACAATTATTTATACTTCAGGCACAACAGGTGAACCCAAGGGTGTTAAGCTTACCCATTTTAATATTATAAGTAACGTACTTTCACTTGCGGAAATTATGCCGCACGATACATCATGTAGAACAATAAGCTTTTTACCCCTGTGTCATATCTTTGAAAGAACCTCGGTTTATTTTTATATGTATCTTTGCCGCTCTGTTTATTACCCCGAAAGTATGGATAAATTGGGCGAAAATTTAAAAGAAGTGAAACCACATTATTTTATTACCGTTCCAAGATTACTCGAAAAAATTTATGAAAGAATTATGTCTAAAGCTCATAATCTTAGTTTTGTTAAAAAAGCTATTTTTGGATGGGCTGTCAATTTAGCAAATCATTATGACCATAAGGGAAACAATAATTGGTTTTACAACTTCAGGTTATTCTTTGCAAGAAAACTTGTCTTTAAAAAATGGATTGAAGGATTGGGGGGTGAAATAAAAGCTATAATTTCCGGTTCCGCCACATTACAACCAAGGCTTTCAAGAATTTTTACTGCTGCAGGTATACAGATAATTCAAGGTTACGGATTAACGGAAACCTCCCCGGTTTTAACAAGTAACAGGTTTGAAAAAGGTAAGTACAATTTAGAAACCGTAGGACTAACAATACCCGGCGTTGAAATTAAAATAGCTGAAAACGGTGAAATTCTTGCCAAAGGTCCGAATATTATGAAAGAATATTACAACAAACCTGAAGAAACAAAAAAAGCAATTGATGATGAAGGGTGGTTCCATACGGGAGATATCGGCAAATTTGTTGAAGGTGATTTCTTAAAAATTACAGGAAGATTAAAAGAAATATTTAAAACAAGCGGCGGAAAATTTATTGCACCTCAACCGATTGAAAACAAAATGAAGGAATCATTTTTTATAGAGTATATAATGGTTGTGGGTGAAAATGAAAAATTCACAGGTGCCCTAATATTGCCTGAGTTTGATTTTTTAAAAAAATGGTGCCAAGGTAAGGACCTACATTTCGAATCCAATTACGAAATGATCAAATCAGAAAGAGTTAAGAATAGAATAATGAAAGAAATTAAAAAATACAATCGAAGATTCGATCATATTCAGCAGGTTAAAAAGATAGCGCTTATTGCAGATCCCTGGTCGGTGGAAACCGGGGAGTTAACGCCTACGTTAAAGCTTAAGAGAAGAGTAATAAAAGAAAAATATCAAAAAGAAATAGAAAGTATTTACAAAGATAATTTAATAGATAAATAAAAGATTAACCAATTATTAAAGAAAAAATTATGAAAAGAAAAATAAATAAAGTAGCGGTTTTAGGCTCGGGAGTAATGGGCTCAAGAATAGCTTTGCATTTTGCAAACATCGGATGTAAAGTATATTTGTTGGATATACCACCAAAAGAATTAAATGAAAAAGAAAAACAAAAAGGATTTACACTTGAAAATCCTGTAGTCCGTAACAGGATTGTTAACGAAAATTTTTTGAATATTTTAAAAGCAAAACCCTCCCCTGTTTATAATAAAAAGGCATCCTCTCTTGTTACCACGGGCAATTTTGAAGATAATATGAATTGGCTCGGTGAAGTGGATTGGATAATAGAGGTTGTGGTTGAAAATCTTGATATTAAAAAATTGGTTTTTGAAAAAGTTGAGCAATTCAGAAAAGACGGAACTTTAATAACCACCAACACATCTGGTATTCCCATTCATTTTATGAATGAAGGAAGGAGCGAAGATTTCCAAAAACATTTTTGCGGTACTCACTTTTTCAATCCGCCGAGATACCTGCAGTTACTCGAAATAATTCCTACCCCAAAAACAGACCCTGAGGTTGTAGATTTCTTAATGAATTACGGAGACCTCTACTTAGGGAAAACAACTGTATTATGCAAAGACACTCCGGCATTTATTGCCAATAGAATTGGTGTTTTCAGCATGATGGCTGTTTTTAAATTGATGAAGGAAATGGGACTTACAATAAAAGAAGTGGATTCATTAACAGGTCCGCTGACGGGTAAACCAAAGTCGGCTACTTTTAGAACTGCGGATGTTGTGGGAATTGATACACTCGTACACGTTGCAAATAACCTTTACAAAGACTGCCCGGAAGATGAATTACGCGAGTTGTTTGCTATTCCCGATTTTGTCGATAAAATGATAAAGAACAATTGGCTGGGCGATAAAACAAAACAAGGGTTTTATAAAAAGACAAAAGATGAAAACGGGAAACGCGTTATTTTAGAAATGAATATTGAAACAGGAGAATACGGACCTTCGGTTAAACCGAAATTTGGTTCGGTTGCAGCAGCTAAACCTGTTGACGATTTAAGAGAAAGAATAAAAATGCTGGTTTCATCTAAGGACAAAGCCGGTGAGTTTTTAAAGAAACTCTATTTTTATGTCTTCCAATATTCATCAAATAGAATTCCTGAAATATCGGACGAACTCTACAAATTAGATGACGGAATGAAAGCCGGTTTCGGCTGGGAACTGGGTCCGTTTGAAACCTGGGATGCTTTGGGTGTTGAAAAGACAGTAAAGAAAATGGAAGAATCCGGAATGAAACCTGCTCAGTGGATTTACGATATGCTTGAGAGCGGAATAAATACTTTCTATAATATCCACGACGGAAAAAAAGAATATTACGATATTGAAACCAAAGCGTACAAAGATATTCCCGGTATTAATGACTTTATCATATTAGACAATTACACTGCAAATAAACCCGTTTGGAAGAATGCCGGAACCGTACTTCACGATATAGGTGACGGTGTTGTAAATTTAGAATTTAAAACAAAAATGAATTCAATAGGCAGCGAAGTATTGGAAGGAATAAACAAATCAATAGAAATAGCCGAGAAAGATTTTAGAGGTTTGGTAATCGGCAACGACGGGCAGCATTTTTCCGCCGGTGCAAATCTTGCAATGATGTTTATGCTTGCTACAGAACAGGAGTACGACGAAATCGATTTTGCAGTTCGAACATTTCAAAATACAACAATGCATATTAGATATTCTTCAGTACCGGTAGTGGTTGCACCACACGGTTTAACACTCGGTGGCGGGTGCGAAGTTTGCCTGCACGCCGATAAAGTAGAAGCCGGAGCCGAAACATACATTGGTTTGGTAGAAGTGGGCGTGGGAATTATTCCCGCAGGCGGAGGTACAAAAGAATTGACCATGAGAGCATCCGATAATTATCAGCAGGGCTTGGTTGAGTTTAACGAACTTCAATGGAGATTTTTAAACATTGCACAGGCTAAAGTTTCTACTTCCGCTTCCGAAGCATTTGATATGGATATATTTAAAAAAGGGAGAGATAATGTTGTGCTCAATCCTCATCGGCTAATTGCTCAGGCTAAAAAATCTGTTATCGATCTTGACGAGAGAGGATATACACAACCCATTCAAAGGGAAGATATAAAAGTATTGGGAAAGGCAGCTTTGGCTAATATGTTCTTGGGAGCTTATTCCTATGAAACGGCACATTACATTTCCGAACACGATAAAAAAATTGCACAGAAGTTAGCTTATATAATGTGCGGCGGTGATCTTTCGGACGGTGCTTTTGTTAACGAGCAATATTTATTGGATCTGGAAAGGGAAGCATTTTTAAGTCTTATAGGCGAAAAGAAAACAATGGAAAGAATTCAGAGTATTTTAACAACGGGTAGACCGTTACGTAATTAAAAGAATTTAAAAATTAAACAAAAGTAAAATTATGAGAGAAGCATATATAGTAGCAGGTTTTCGTACAGCAGTTGCCAAAGCCAAAAAGGGCGGATTCCGTTTTTACAGACCCGATGATTTGGCAGCGGATGTAATTAATCATTTATTAAAATCGGTTCCCGAACTTGATCCCAAAAGGGTTGATGATTTAAT
>DRJC01000248.1 GCA_011052365.1 Ignavibacteria bacterium | reverse complement strand
TCACAATTATTCCATTTCAATTTATGTATTCTGAATCTAAAACTCATTTCTTGTTTCTAATAGAAAATTGTTTTATCATTTAATAAATTGATTGTTATTTCGAATCCGTTAGCTAACGGATTGGTCGTCACAGCCGTTCTTTCGGGAGATCCCGATTTATCGAGTGAGATATTTTTTCCGTTTCTTTATTGGTTGTCACGGTGCGACCGTGACAACTCCAAAATTGAAAAAGATTCCCGATATCTTTAAGATATCGGGAATCTGTGCTGTTCACCGTACTTCTGGGAATTGAAAACAACAACTGCGATAGCAGTTGAATTTATAATAGCCTCGAATGAAATTCGAGGGGAAAAAGAAAAAGACACCACAACTGCGGACGCAGTTGAATTTTGGAATGTTAAATTTGTGTGATGTTTTTAACAAAACAAAAATAATAATTCTAATAAATTAATTGAACTGCTTTCGTCTTCGTACACTACGCCGGACAGGTCCGCAGTTCTCGACAATTTAAATTGAGAAAGATTCCCGATATCTTTAAGATATCGGGAATCTGTGCTGTTCACCACACTTCTGGGAATTGAGAAACAACAACTGCGACAGCAGTTGAATTTATAATAACCTCGAATGAAATTCGAGGGGAAAAGGAAAGAGACACCACAACTGCGAATGCAGTTGAATTTTGAAATGTTAAATTTGTGTGATGTTTTTAACACATTCTGCACGCTGAATTGAAAAAAATTTCCGATATCTTTAAAATATCGAGAATCTGTGCTGTGTGCCTTGACTCGGTGAAACAGACCCGACTCCGACGGGACATTATTCTTGGCGAGGAATTAGTAACCAATTGTACCGCTCTTAACAGAGCTTGTGGTTTTGCTTAGCGTAATTTCTTAATTTGTCATTTCTAAAAGGAAAGGGTTTGTTCTCTTCTCTTCACCAATTGTAGATTTACCACCATGCCCGGGATAAATAACAACCGAATCGTCAAGCACCATAAGTCTTGTAGCGATTGAATTAAAAAGTTTAGCAGTATCACTTCCCCATAGATCTGTTCTACCAATGCTCCCTTTAAAAAGCACATCACCTGTTATACAAAAATTTTCATCTTTAACATAGAAACACATTTCGCCCGGAGAGTGCCCTGGTGTTAGCAAAGGTTTTATTACAGACCCGTTTAGTGTGATGCTATCAGTTTCTTTAATTAATTTATCAGGTTTTGGCGGTTCATCCATTGCAATACCGACCATTGACATTTGTTTATCGTAGTGTTCCAGCAAAAGTAGATCGTCCTCAGGGATTAAATATTCGGTAGAATATTTATCATTCACATATTTGCAGCCAAAAATATGATCGATATGACAGTGAGTATTTAACATTGTAGTAAGAATGATTTCTTCACTTACTATAAAATCATCAAATATTTTTTCCTCATTTCCATTTGACATTCCGGGGTCTATCACAATCCCTTCTTTATTTTGGTCAGACCAAAGGACGAAAGTATTTTCATCAAACGGGTTAAATGTAAAAGATTTTAGTTTTATCATTAGTTCTATTATTTAAAATTATCAGTAATTCTTTTGTCAAGTTTTTTTAAGTAAGTGTCATAATTATCTTTTGTTTCTTCTATAGAGTCGCCGCCGAATTTTAATAGAAAATGTTTTGCCAAGCTCCAAGCAAGCATTGATTCGGCGATTACCGCACAAGCGGGTACAGCAACAAAATCACTCCTTTCTCTTCTTGCATCAACCGGGCGCATTGTTTTTAAATTTACGCTCTTAATCGGTGTCATCAATGTTGAGATTGGTTTCATAGCTCCGCGCACAATTATTGGCAGCCCCGTAGAAATGCCACCCTCAATTCCCCCTGCTCTGTTTGATCTTCTTGTAAGTTGTTTGTTTTTAATAATAATTTCATCGTGAAATTTTGAACCGTAAACATTTGCCGAAGCAAAACCCAAACCTATTTCAACGCCTTTTACTGCTTGTATTGACATAATAGATTGCGAGATTTCTGCATCAAGTCTTTTATCATATTGCATAAAACTTCCGAGTCCGATAGGCACACCCGTAGCAATCGTTATAAATGTTCCTCCGAGTGTATCTCCTTTCTTTTTTGCAGTTTTTATTTTCCTGATAATTTTTTCTTCGTCTGCTTTTTCTAAAACTCTCACTTGGCTTTTATCAGCTTTTTTAGAAATATCCCAAGCATTAAAATCTTTCCTTATTTTATTTTCAAAAAGATTCTTTGTGATTTCAGATAACGAATAAACACCGCCGATACTTTCGACATAACTTCCTACTGAGATACCGAATTCTTCTAAAAATTTTCTTGCAACCGTACAAGCAGCAACTCTTGCAGCAGTTTCTCTTGCACTTGAGCGTTCAATTGAATTTCTAATATCATCAAAATTATATTTTGTAACACCCACCAAATCTGCATGCCCGGGACGAGGTATAGTAATCTTTTCTATTTGGGAGTGTGTTTTTTCGATTGACATTTTATCAATCCAATTTTCCCAATCTTTGTTTTTTATAACAAGAGTAATAGGAGAGCCAAGAGTTTTACCCAGGCGAATACCCGATAAAACATACGTATGATCGGATTCAATTTTCATCCTACCTCCCCTGCCGTAACCTGCTTGTCTTCTTTTAAGATGAAAATCTATATACTTTTTACCTATTTCCAAGTTTGAAGGAAACCCGTCAACAATTGTTGTTAATGCTTTCCCGTGTGATTCGCCTGCTGTTAAATATCTTATCATAAAATTATTTTCTTGTTAAAATATAAATGAGCCTACTCACAAAAGTTATCCGTTAGCTAACAGATAAATAATATCATCTGGTTATAGTTCAAAATCGAACCATAAATTCCTATAATTAAACTTTTTAGATTCGGCATATAAATATAAAAAAAAACGCCCGTAAATACGGGCGTTAAAACTAATGTTTTAATTTAATAATTATTTTCCAGGTACATCTAACCCGAGCAACCGTGTGTTCCCTTTTTGATCTTCAACCTTTAATAGAAGCGCCGAACCTTTTTTGCTTTCAAGAATTCTTTTGAATTGTTTTACATTTCTAATTTTCTTTTTATCAGCTTCTACTATAATTAAGCCGCGGGAAAGATTTTGGTCACCGGCAATACCGTAACGTTTTACATTCGTAATTAAGATTCCGGCATTTACGTTAAAGGTATCTTTATCTTCTTTTGATAAATTCTGTACTGTTAGACCTATCTTATCAAATGTTATTTCTGTAGGATTGCCGTCGTTTGATTCATCACTATTGTTACTGTTTCTAACTGTTTTAATTTCAGTCCGATCATTTCTCGGTTTTAATTTTACGTTCTTAGTTATTGTTTTTCCATCTCTGAAAAGAGTTAATTGAACCTTTGTGCCGGCAGTTTTAGTAGCAATATAAGTCTGTAATTCATTTGGTCTGTTTACAACTTTACTATCTATTTTTAGAATAACATCACCTTCTTTAATTCCTGCTTTCGCGGCTGATCCGCCTTTTACAAGTTTTTGTACAAGAATTCCTTTCGGTTCATCTAATCCTATTGATTTAGCAAGGGCATCGTCTACTTCACTTATTTCTATTCCAATATAACCCCTGGTAACTTTCCCGTTGGCAATCAATTCTTTTGCAACTGCCTTAACTAAATTTATCGGTATAGCAAAACCATAACCAATATAAGTTCCGTTACCGGAAGCGGCAATGGCTGAGTTAATACCAATTACTGCTCCTGATAAATCTACCAAAGCACCTCCGCTGTTCCCAGGATTTATAGCAGCATCAGTCTGAATATAATTTTCTATCCCGTATCTATCCTTGATTAAGCCTAACTGTCCTCGTCCTATAGCGCTTATAATGCCTGCAGTTACAGTTGAAGAGAGAGACAATGGATTTCCAATAGCCATTACCCATTGTCCTACTTTAATGCCATCGGAATTACCTAAAAAAGCAGTGGGTAATTTTTTTGCTTTGATTTTTATTACGGCAAGATCGGTTAAAGGATCGGTACCGACAACTTTTGCGGTAAATGTTCTTTTGTCTGATAACCCGACAGTTACTTTTATCGCATTTTTTACAACGTGATTGTTTGTAACAATGTAACCGTCAGGGGAAATAATAATTCCGCTGCCCGAACCTTTTTGTTCTTTTGGTAATCTATTAAACGGATCGAATGGAATTGTAAAGTTTCCGTGTGGATTATCTTTCCTATTCGATACAACTTCAATTTGTACAATCTCTGGAGTAACTTTTGCTGCTACTTCGATAAATGCTTTACTAAAGGAACTCGCATTTGCATCCAAAGTTACCGGTGCAGTTTTCGTCCCTATATTTATATCGGCAAAGCTTGGTCTAACCACACCAAAGCCTGATACCAATAATGCCCCCATTATTATGCCTAATACAACTAATGCCGTTGCACCAATGATACTTTTTAACTTTATCATATACTCCTCAATTATTTTATTTTTTTTATAATTTTTTATTTAAAAACATTAGCCTATAAGCTTTAATGATTTAAGCCCTTTAAAATTATTTATATGATATTTAAGATAAGCCTCCATAAAATATACACCTTTCGAACTTAAATATTCAGCATTATTTCTAATTTTATTATTGCTCCTTAGACAAGCGAAAAAATTAAAAAGTTCCATGTTTATTTCATGCGTTGTGATATAATTTTTCTTACAATTAGAACATAATAAACCGGTCTCAAAATTAAAAGCAAGGTCTTCATTACTTATGTCTTCCCTTCTGCAAACAGCACATTGCTTAAGTGAAAATTGATATCCTAATTCTTTAATCAGGAATAAAAAAAAACGGCAAAATATTACTCCGGGTAATTCTTCAGAGGTATTAAACAATTCTAATATTTTAGTTACCCCCTTAAAAAGTCTTAAATCTTTTTCTTCTTCACTTGTTAAATTCTGGATAAGTTCAATAGTTGCGTAAGCATATTTTAATTTATCAATATCTTCTTTAATATTTGAAAAGTTGGAAATCAGATCGGCAGAAGATATAAGTTGGACATCTCTATTTCTCTTGTTATACAAAACAATTTCTATAAAATTTATCGGGTCAATTATAAAGCCTGGTTTTGTTTTTGATTTACGAGCACCTTTCAAGATTGCTGAAATCCTTCCAAGTTCTTCTGTGTAAAGGGAAACGATAATACTGGTATCACCATAATTTATTTTTTTTAGAACAACGGCTTTTGTTTTAACAATTTTATTCATGAGTCGAATCTAAAAAGGCTAATTATGAGAAAATCGAGTCGGATTTTTAAACAAAAATAAAACATAATTTTGTTGAATATACATTTTTATGGCATAGCCATCACTTTGTGAGAGCAGACTCATTCATTACTAAAATTGTAAGGATATTCGCAAATCTTTTCTTCGGTTATAATCCCCTTAATCAAATTTGAAGGTGTAACATCAAATGCAGGTGTGTAAGTGTTAAATTTGTTAGGGATAATCTTTTGTCCATTTATATTGAATAGTTCTTCACTTTTTCTGTATTCAATTTTAATATCATTACCTGTTTTTATATTTTTATCAATTGTAGTTGTTGGAGCTGCAATATAAAACGGCACATTATGAAATGAACATAAGACGGCAAGATTATAAGTCCCTATCTTATTAGCAATATCACCGTTGGATGCAATTCTATCCGCGCCGACAATAACAATATCTATTTTACCTGCGCTAAAAAGAGATGCAGCAGATGAATCAGTTTGAACAGCAAAGGGTATCCCCTCTTTCTCAAATTCAAAAGCCGTTAACCTTGAACCTTGAAGCAACGGTCTGGTTTCATCTGCGTAAACAAATTCTACCAAATCTTTTTTATATGCCTGTTTAATAATGTTAAAAGCAGTGCCTTCGCCCCCTGTAGCTAATTTACCTGTGTTGCAATGTGTAAGTACGATAGATTTTTTATTGAATATTTTCAGACCGTTTTTTCCTATCGATTCACATTTTTTAACATCATCATTGTGAATATCAATTGCTTTGCTTAAAAGTAAATTATAAATATCATTTGAAGCATCGGAATTTTGATAAACATTTTTTAATTCGTTTAGCGAAAAGAATAAATTTACTGCCGTGGGTCTCGTGTTTTTTAATCTTTCAAAAGCTGATGCAAAAGTATTATTAATAGATTCTTTTTTTACATTTTTCGTCGCTAAAGCGAGTGCGTAAGCTGCTGCGATTCCAATTGCGGGAGCGCCCCTAATTTCTAATCTTTCAATAGCATTGGCAATTCTTTCGTAATCTGAAGTAGCGTGATAAATTTCCTCAAGCGGAAGTTTTGTCTGGTCTAAAAATATCAGCTCATCATTTTCAAATTTTAACGAAAAATATTCTTTAGAGTTCATCACATTTTGATAAATTTAAGAATTCTCTGTACCTGTCATTAACTCTTAAGTTACCAATATCCTCCAAACCTTTTGTGCTGAAATGTTCGACACAAAACGAAGCCATAGTACTTCCGTAAATTACCGCGCGTTTAATATTGTCTATGCTTAAGTCTTGTGTTTTGTGCAAGTACCCGATAAACCCTCCTGCAAAAGTATCGCCGGCTCCTGTCGGATCATAAATGGATTCCAACGGATAAGC
Source organism: Ignavibacteria bacterium (assembly GCA_011052365.1). GTDB lineage: Bacteria > Bacteroidota > Ignavibacteria > Ignavibacteriales > Ignavibacteriaceae. The sequence goes on along the minus strand of DRJC01000248.1, from coordinate 3,366 downwards.
CGGTGCTGAAAAAATAGTATCTTTTGAAATTAACAGGGCACCGTGCTCACCTTTTTTAATAATTAATATTTCGGGACCTAAATCTAATATATGTTTAGCTGCTTTAATTAGATTGGGTTCGTCTGCCAGTAATCTTGTTTCAGAATCATTAATGATAAGAATATTCACTCTCTTTAATAATTTCAAAAGCTCATCTTTTTGACCTTCAATCCAGTAATTCATAGTATCACAAACAACACACTTTGGGGCGATCATCTGGTTGAGCACTTTCATTTGCAACACAGGGTCAATATTACCCAAACAAATAAAACTTGCTTGCTGATATTTCCCGGGAACAACCGGATCAAAATTTTCAAACACGCCAAGTTCAGTGAGTAGTGTATCTCTAACGTTTAGGTCGTAATGATATTTTCCTGCCCACCGAAAAGTTTTTCCTCCTGCTATCACTTGCAGCCCTTCCAAATCAATGTTCTTTTCCTCAAGTAAATCTATATATTCTTTCGGGAAGTCTTCGCCTACAACACCTACTAAGTAAATGGGTGCAGTAAAATAACTTGCTGCCATTGAAATATAAGTGGCAGCACCACCCAAAGCATTTTCAATTTTATGAAAAGGTGTGCTTACATCATCCAAACCGAGAGAGCCTACTACAAGTAATCCCAAAATATTTCTCCATATTTTTAATAATCTAATTTGATAACATAATTAATAAGCCGTTAAAAAGTAATTTCCAACATATCTAAATAATCTTTCTTATTTAAATAATAATCTACTAAAACTCTTAAGGATTTTTTTTGCCCTTCCCAAGCAAATGATTCTTCAGCTTGGTCAGGTCTAACCCATTTATAATCACTATGTTCCCTGCTTAATTTAACATCTGAATTGTCAGCAACTTGTGCTGCAAATACAGGCACGTTGTAAATTGCATCCTCTTCCGATGAATAAAAGGTATTAACATTTGGGATAACCCACAGCTTTTCTATTTTTAAATTAGTTTCTTCTTCTACTTCTCTTATTACAGTTTCGTATGCTTTTTCTTCCCGTTCAATTTTACCTGTTACCATTTGCCAAATACAGGGATATATTTCTCCCTCAGCACGTTTAAGTATGAGAAATTCCATATTAGAATTTCTTATTCTAAACACATGTACTTCTACTAATGAAGATTTATAATTCATAGATTTATCATATTTTAATTTTATCGATTTAAAAGAAAGCTCTAAATTCAGCACGGGCAGTGTGAACTGCTTTATCACCTGCTCGTAACCTGCCGATATAACTTAAACTTGTTTGAAGATTAGTGGCAATTCTATATTCAAAACTCACATCCCAAAAATAATTTTTACCAATCAATTTCCCCCCGGTAATTTCAAAAGGCAAAAAATTTCCGGCAGTATTACCAAGCAATTCATCTCTTCTAAAATTAACTCTAAATCTTCCCCTGCTTGCAAACGATAGAACCATTCTTATTGATTGTGAATTGAAATCTATAACTGTCGGCACTGTAGGATGTACGTCTGTACTTCTGCCTGCTTTTAATTTGAATCCTACTTCGATATTGTTTTCAGGTCTGTAGACAAAATCCGACGAAATACTATTACTTGTAATCTGTCTTCTCCTTGTTGAAGGAATATTGGAATCTAAAAATGCATTATCCTGTTTATTTACAAATTCTGTTTGGTTACTAATTTCTTTTACCAATCTCATTCTAAATCGAATACTTCTTTCTCTAATGTATGACCTAACAGGACCATCGCTGAATAGATTCAAATTTTTTGATTGAGTAAATCGAAATCTAAAAGAAAACACATAAGAATTTTCATTTATGAATATATCTTGCTGAATAAAATTTGAACCGCGTATTGTATTTTTAACATTCTGAAAAGACGAAAAATTTAATAGATAAATTTTCTTTAAATCTTCTTCACGACTTTTTTCTTCTACTCTCCAAAAAGTTTCTGTTGATATTGGTTTTAAGATTTTACCAATTATTGAATTTTTATTTATAAATTCTGAAAACCTTATTCTCCAATTAGTACTCATTTTTAGACTAATAACAGGGAATAATTTATCGGTCGGAGTTGTAATCTTAATATAATTTCCATCAAACAAAGCAGGTTCAAATTCATTTTCATCTTGAATTCCGTTTTTGTTCAAGTCTCCGATATAAATAAAGTTCCCTTTTCCTTTCTCTACTTTAACAAATATTTGCTGAAGTTTTGCGGACTTTTGAGTAGATACCTCGTAAAAGACATTTCCGGAAAGTGCATTCTTAAGCAATCTCACATTGGATACAGAGCGTATTAGAACAGTCTTGCTTTCTTTAAATCCTCTTAACGTAAAATCTTTTTCAAAAATTTTATTTCTTAAAACAACAGTTAAATGCGTATTTATTGTTCTATTTCCACTGTAATCAATTTCATAAAATTGTCCCTTTGCATTTGCTTGTTGTAACAGCACCCCGGATATTGCTGCATATTCTTTCCTGAAAGTATATTTAAAAGATAATTTTAGACCCTTTATCTTTTCGTAAGATATATAAGGATCAAATTCATAATACTTAAGGCTACCGTCTAATAATGAATCTGAATTCAAATTAAATTCTTCTTTATTTTCAGCCAAATAATTTAGACCGGATGTTAGTCCTAAAACATTAAACTTGCTTTCCCCTTCCTGCCTTGTCCATTTAGATTTAAAATTTGTGTTTTCGGTTTCGACATAATCAATATTATAAAAGGCACTAATAGCATTACCATTATTATAACGAACGGTGTTTTTGTACCTATTTGATTTGAACAGCGTACCTTGTCTTAAGAAACCAAAGAATGAATTAATGACTAAATTTTTTAGAGGTAAATATGTAAGATTTAGTTCTCTCAAATTTTGATCTAAATTAGTTAGAGAAGTATTTAGATTATAATTTCTGTTAAACTCAATTGTATTTATTCTGTCAATAGGACTGTATCTTTTACTTACGAACCTGTCTTTATATGTCAGTCCTATTTCCCCAAGGTTTAAATTACCTAATATTATTTTTTGTGGAGAAATATTAAAATGTATATTTCTTGCCGAACCAAAATTATTATTATCATCCAAAGCAGAGAACCTGTTTCTATCAAAAATACTACCCGAGTACTCAAAACTAAGGTCAATTCCATCAATAGGTTTATAATTAATTATAAAATTCCCCACTTGATTTAACTGCGGCATAGGTAAAAATATTACAGGCAAGTATGTCCCCTTTCCAATTCCAACAAAGTTAAACACCCCTAAACTTTCACGTAAATAATCACCTTTACCCGAACCTTTAAAACTAAACGCAACGTTGTAAATTGAATTCGGATTACCCGGATTGTACCTGTAAAT
>DRJC01000247.1 GCA_011052365.1 Ignavibacteria bacterium | reverse complement strand
ATTTGGGCGATTCGCCTGCAATTCTTGTTACCGAATACGGAAGAATAATTGATATTGTAACAAGGTATGATATTATTGAACATTCAGATTTATAAGTATCAAATAGTGAATAATGTCAAAATAATAACAGATAATTGATGGATGCAGAAGATCAAAATATAGAATGGAAAAGTATCTGGAAAGATGAATACCTAAAATGGGTTTGCGGTTTTGCCAATGCTGAAGGTGGAACTGTTCTTATTGGCGTTGATGATAAAGGTAAAGTAATAGGACTTAATAAATATCAAAAATTATTAAAAGATTTACCAAATAAAATTCGTGATATTTTGGGAATTACCGCCGATGTAAATTTGCGTACCCAAAACAACAAACATTTTATTGAAATTAAAGTGCCATCTTATTCTACACCTATATCATATAAAGGTTATTTCTATTATCGTTCCGGAAGTACTATTCAGAACTTAAAAGGACCGGCTCTTGAAAAATTTCTGTTGAATAAAATGGGTAAAAAGTGGGACGGCGTTATTGCCCATGGTTTCTCTTTGGAAGATTTATCACATGAAGCCATAGAACTGTTCCGAAAAAAAACACGTAAAAGCAAAAGAGTCCCTGAAGAAGATATTAATGAAACTGATGAAAACCTACTAACTGCAATGGGTTTGTTATCGAACAATGAACTCAAAAGAGCGGCTGTAATTGCATTCGGAAAAGAACCTGAAAAATTAATTACGGGAGCCTATGTAAAAATTGGTTTTTTTAGAACTGATACTGATTTGCTCTATCAGGACGAAATCCACGGAAGTCTTTTTACACAGGTTGAAAAAACCATGGATTTACTTCTGACAAAATATATGAAAGCAAATATCGCTTATGAAGGATTGACGCGTACCGAAACTTATGATTATCCCGAAAATGCTCTACGTGAAGCATTGCTAAACGCTTTAATACATAAAGATTATGCAAGTGCCACTCCTATACAGATAAGTGTGTATAAAGATTGGCTGATGATATGGAATGCCGGCGATTTGCCAAAAGGCTGGACCATAGAAACCTTAAAACACAAACATATCTCCGAACCGGCGAACCCCGATATTGCCAATGCTTTTTTTAGAGCAGGGTACATAGAAATTTGGGGACGAGGGACCTTGAATATTGTTGAATATTGCACCAGGGCTGGACTGCCCGAACCTAAATTTGAAGATAAATGGGGAGGTTTGGCGATTATTTTTAAATTTAAAAAAACAAGTGCACCTGAAAAGGTGAGTGAAAAGTTAGGTGAAAGGTTGGGTGAAAGGTTGGGTGAAAGGTTGGGTGAAAAGTTGGGTGAAAATCAATTGAAAATAATTAAACTGATTGAAAATAATACAAGCATATCTATTAAAAATATAGCAAGAGAAATAGGTATTAGCACTACAGCAGTAGAAAATAATATCAAAAAACTGAAAGGGAAAGAAATCTTAAAACGTATTGGTTCCGCCAAAGGCGGATATTGGGAAATAACTGATAATAAAATCTATACGCAATAAGGATTTGAGTTTTAAATTGAAAGTAAATAAAAGAAATGAAGAATAATAATAACTTAAAATCGATGTGCTATAAAATCGATTGCCGGTAATTATTGTAACGTTATTTATAATATCTTAATATTTATTAATAAAAATAATTTAAAGGAATATTTATGGGATTCTCAACTGATGCAATTCATTCCGGGCAGGAACCTGATTTAAAAACGGGCGCCGTAATTACACCGATATATCAAACATCAACTTATGCACAAGAGGAACTCGGTAAACATAAAGGATATGAATACGCAAGAACACAAAACCTTACACGCGAATCTTTAGAAAAAAACATTGCAACCCTTGAAAAAGGTAAATACGGAATTGCTTTCAGTTCAGGTTTAGCTGCCACAAACGCACTTATGAGCCTTGTAAAAGCCGGTGACCACATTATAATTTCAAACAATGTTTACGGCGGTACATACCGCTTGTATGAATTGGTCTTAAAAGATTACGGCTTGGATTATTCGTGGGTGGATACTTCGAATCTTAAAAACATTGAAGAAGCAATTAAACCAAACACTAAACTTGTATTTGTTGAAACACCAACTAATCCAATGCTTACAATTACAGATTTACAGGGTGTAGCTGAAATTTGTAAAAAACATAATTTAAAATCTATAGTCGACAATACATTTATGAGTCCGTATTTTCAAAATCCTTTGGTACTCGGTTGCGATATTGCACTGCATAGTTCAACAAAATATATAAACGGTCATAGTGATGTAGTAAGCGGTATTGTAATAACCAATGATGAAAAAATTCACGAAAGACTTAGATATATTCAAAATGCAGCAGGCGCTATTCCGGGACCTTTTGACTGCTGGCTTATTCTAAGAGCTACAAAAACACTCGCAGTAAGGATGGAAAGACACGAAAAAAATGCAAACCAATTAGCGGAATATTTTGATAAAAATGAAAAAGCAAAAAAAGTTTACTACCCGGGGTTAAAATCACATCCACAACACGAACTTGCAAAAAAACAGATGGGGGGCTTCGGTGGAATGATATCTGTTGATTTTGGTGATATTGAAATTGCAAAGAAAGTTGTGAACAATGTTAAGATTTTCACACTTGCAGAAAGCCTTGGCGGAGTGGAAAGCCTTGTTTGTCATCCGGCAAGTATGACACACGCCGCTGTGCCAAAAGAAGATAGAGACAAAATGGGGCTTACAGAAAGTCTTGTTCGCTTTTCGGTCGGTATCGAGGATATAGAAGATATAATAGCAGATATTGATAATATTTTAGGATAATATTTTTTTTGAAAAAGTTTACAATAATATTTTTTGTTTTGGTTTTTCAATTATTATTTTTTTCCGGTAATCTTTTCAGCCAAAATAATTCGATTCAGATATTTATTATCGACTCTTATATTTCTTCCGGGAAATCTTTAAAACTTAATCTTTCTTTTTATACGAGCGAGCCCACAACTTCAAAAATATTAATCTCAAATGAATTTGAATATGAAATATCAGAAAAATTAACATCACAGCACAAAGCTATAATTGATATTTCAAATTTGGGAATAAAAGATACTGTGTTGACCTTTAAGATAATTGTAAAAAATTCAAACAATGTTATTGCTGAGAGCCAGAATTTCAAAGTTGATTATCCTAAGATTATTTTGGTTGACAAGGAGTCAAACTTCCTTTTATTCGGGATGTTATTTGCTTCAGTATTTATTATCCCAACACCAAGTTATGCTTTTACAGAAGATGGAAATCATTTCAGTATAACAAAGGAAGTTCCTTTAATATCCTTTAGATCCGGAAGTATGAATTTTCCAATAAGTTATTTTGCTTTGGAATATACCCATATTTATAATACTGATAGAAGTAACTTTTTGAGGGTTGGATATAAATATATAAAAGAAATACCGGTTGTAAAATTTATTTCTCCGGGCTTAGATTTGGTAACAAATTTTGACGGGTTTAACGGCATTGGTGTTGGAGTATCATTGGGTTTATTTAATGTGATCGATACATTTACTTTATATGCACGTTACAGATATAACTTCCAGCCGTCACATTCGGAAAGAAATTTTAGTGAAATATCATTAGGACTGTATACAAACTTTTTCTCTATGCATTTTTAATTATTTTCATTTCTTAATTATAAAAAAGATGAGGTTGTTGTTGTCTACCTTTAGCCATGACAAAATTAAAAAAAATTATATTGATCTGGGTAAAAGAGGAAGATTAAACAAGAACAATAAACTCAATTCTTTAACCGGGAAAGAATGGATTAAGTTTACTAAATCCTGGTT
>DRJC01000246.1 GCA_011052365.1 Ignavibacteria bacterium | reverse complement strand
GCCATAATTAAAATTGCGGCAACCAAAACAAAACGAATAAATTTTTCTCCTTTTTTCACAGATAATTTTACCCCCCACCAACCACCGAGTGCGTTGCCGATACCGAGGCTTATACCGAACAGCCAGTTTACATTACTTGTAATTGCAAAAATTATAAGTGCGGGAATGGTATAAATTAAAATTATAAAAACTTTGTGCATATTTGTTACTATCAGATCGAACTTCATCAAATAATTCAAAGTAGCCATAAGTAAAAAACCAACACCGACCTGCAAAAACCCGCCGTAAAACCCTATACCGAACATACTCAGGTAACCGATCCAGGTAATAATCCCTTTAGTGTTGTTTTCGTTTCCGCTTCTTTTTTTGTGGAACAGCATTGAAATAACAATTCCAATCAAAACAATCGAAAGAATTTTTTTGAATAAAAGGTCATCGATATTTACGGCTAACACCGCGCCAACAATTGCACCTGGCACAGTAAAAAGAGCAAGTTTAAAACTTAATCCGAATTGGTGATAATCTTCTTTTTTAAAGGATTGTACTGCGGCTACATTTTGTATCAGCAGGGCAATTCTGTTTGTTCCGTTTGCAAGTGCGGAATCGAGACCGAGAAAAATTAAAGTGGGGAGAGTTAGCGAAGAACCCCCGCCTGCGTTAACGTTAATAAATCCGGCAATTAGTCCTACACCGAATAAAATTAGAAGAGAGTTTAATTCACTCAAATAAAATTCCTTTTTTTATGTTTCAGAAATCCGGTTTTTAAAAAATAACTTTATTACAAAATTTAGTTAATTAAAATTCGATATCTTTTATACTTTGAATAAACGATAACATTTTTTGATAGTGAGTTCCTTCCCAGTAATTTTTTTTGCATTCGGGGCATCTATAGAATTCATCTAAAGAACTTGCGACTTTAGGAGGAAGTTCATTTAATATTTTATTTTTATTTGTTTTGATGAGAAGGGAGTTACAATCAATGCATCGGGAAAATTCCTTAATAATATTTTTTAGGTCAAAACGTTTTATTACCTCGATTACCTGCTCTCGAACTTTTGTGCTTCTTATCCAGTAGCCGTGGAGCACTTTGCTGCGCTTTAGAATTCCTCTATCCCTTGTTAAAATTGCACGCTTTTCTTTTAATGAAAGTATTACAATTTTATCGTCATCAAAATCGTTTTTATAAAGTACATCAAAGCCCATCATTCTTAAATATCGTGTTAATTTTCCAAGGTGAACATCTGCAACAAACTTTGGATTGCGCAATGGTTTTGGTCGAAGGCATTGTACATCTGTAATATCAAGTGATTCAAAAACCGGGTAAACAGAAATATCATCATCAAAATTAATTAAATAATCAAACCCAACAGATTTACCGTTAGCGAGAATCAAATCGACTTCTGTGTGTGGAACACCTAATGATTCAATAACATCTTTTACTGAAGTACGATCGATATATGTATGTTCAAAAGATATTTTACGTTTTTCTCCGGGAAGAAAATCGTTTAATTCTTCGTAAAATCTAAGGTGAATTTTATGTTGTATTACCTTCACTTTTCCAACAATTATTTCTAATAAATATCCAAATTATTGTACCATTAAAACTGAAAAGATTTTTCGTTCTGCAGCTACCTGTCCGCCGTTCTTTATATATGCCTAAATTTAAACAGTGCAAGCAGGCTATGGAAGGCATACCGGAATCGAAATAATATTCGTTTTATTTATGCATTTAAATTATAGAAAAGTTTATAATTATTTTTATTTTTCAGGAACCTTTTAAAAATTAATTTTGTATAAACCAATTAGAGTTAATTTACTATAGAAAACAAAATAGTTTTATATGGATATTCAAGTTGAAAACCTCACAAAAGTTTACGGAAAAGAAAAAGCCGTAGACTCAATATCATTCAATGTAAAACCCGGAGAAATTTTAGGCTTCCTTGGTCCCAACGGTGCCGGCAAATCCACAACTATGAAAATCATCACCTGCTTTATGGCGCAGACAAGCGGCGATGTTAAAATAGACGGACATTCAAATTTGGAAAACTCAATCGAGATAAAGAAAAAGATCGGCTACCTGCCCGAAAACAACCCGCTTTATCTTGATATGCCCGTGTTGGAATATCTTTCTTTTGTTGCCGAACTACAGGGAGTACCGAAAGATAAAGTTCAAGAGAGGCTTGTTGAAATGGTAATGCTCTGCGGTCTTGATGACGAGAAACATAAAAAAATAGGCGAGCTTTCAAAAGGGTACAGGCAGAGGGTAGGACTTGCACAGGCAATGATTCACGACCCTGAGATATTAATTTTAGATGAACCTACCACGGGATTAGACCCAAACCAGATTATAGAAATAAGAAAATTAATTAAAGAACTCGGCAGACATAAAACCGTAATTTTAAGTACACATATTTTACCCGAAGTAGAAGCAACTTGTGATAGAATTCTCATTATAAACAAAGGTAAAATTGTTGCAGACGGTACTTCCGAGTCGTTAAGAAAACAAGCCCAAGGCGGAGGATTTATAAAGGTTAAAATTGATGATGCCGAAAATTCCGATGTGCTTTTTTCATCTTTAATGGACTTGGATACAGTTACAAAAGTTGACCCTGTAAAAGAAAGTAATAACGTTTTTCATGTTTCGGGCAGCGAAGGCTTGCAAACACAAAAAGATATTTTCAATCTTTGCGTAAAAAATAAATGGACATTGCTCGAGATGACCCTGATTGAAACTAAATTAGAAGATATATTTAAAGAATTAACAACAAACTGATATGGCAATTTCAGGATTGAATCAAAGGCTTTTGAGAAAGATAATATTTACAAAATGTGGATAATTGTAAAAGTATGGATGAATGGATGAAGGAATGGATGAGAGATGAATAGTGATATTATAAACAATCATACAGCCATACATTCATACCTAACAAAAATATTTTATGGAATAGAATTCTTATTATGAAAAGTAACAAAATTGGGAAAATGGACAGATGAAGATTTGGATTATTGCTTTAAAAGAGTTCAGAACTTTTTTTGATTCTCTTACCGCTTACATTTTATTGGTTGTATTTCTCGGCTTAAGCGGATTTTTTACATGGATATCAGGCTCCGATATTTTCTTTATCGGTCAGGCAACACTTCAGCCGTTCTTTTCGGTTGCTTACTGGACCTTGTTTTTCTTTATCCCCGCTTTAACTATGAGAATGCTTGCCGAAGAAAATAATTCGGGAACAATAGAACTTCTTCTTACAAAACCCATAACCGATTGGCAGATTATAATGGGTAAATTTACCGCCTGTTTAATGTTGATAATAATCGCTCTCTTATTAACCCTTCCTTACTATATCAGCATAGCATTTTTAGGCAATGTTGATAACGGTGCGGCAATAAGCGGCTACCTGGGACTTGTATTAATCAGCTCGGCTTATATCGGTATCGGACTTTTTGCGAGCAGTATTTCAAATAATCAAATTGTATCGTTTCTTGTTTCACTTTTTATCGGAATATTTTTCCTAAT